>JANNPM010000173.1:0-2442 GCA_031400145.1 Chryseolinea sp.
TATACTGACGATTACCTGATGGGTAGCGGTGATTTTGTGGTTAAGTAGGCGTGAACAATGAAAAGCGAGCCCTATCGGGCATACAATGTTTTTCATAGCCCGTCCAAGGCTCCGTAACTTTTCAATATTCAAAATTCTAGTCTTTCACTCTATTGAGCGAAAGCATATTCAGCACCCAGTCCGGTAAGGGTTTGTCAGGGTTTCGGTTGCGGATGTTGAGGTACCATCCAATTTTTTCGATGATGGGAATTTTGTGAGTTTCAACGAATTCAATCAATGTTCCGTCGGGATCTTCGCAGTAAGAGAAGTGGCCGGCGGCTTTTCCCATATCGAATGAGTCGCGGCTATCAACGGTAAAGCTGAAGTTCGCCTGCTTGCAACGCTCTGCAAGATTTGCCATCCCGTTGATGTCGAAGCACACATGAATGTATCCAAGGTCACCCCAGTACCGGTCGCGAAAGATCTTGTGGGCCTGGCGGCTTTTCGATTCGACAAGTTCTATTTCTGTATCACCCAGCAACCTGCAAAAAGCACCTCTCCTGTTTTTGTTTGACCGGAGGATGACTCTGCGGAACTTCCCCTCACCACCGGGTACGCCGGCATAGTCTTCAAACTGTTTAACCCCATCGAATAATACTTCGGTATAGCCCAGAATATCGCTATAAAGCTTCAGCGCTTTGTCGACGTCTGTTACGCCGATGACGCAACCCGCGACGCCGCCAGTTACAGCGCGGTCTTCCTTAAACCAACTTTTGCTTTCCGTGATCTCAAAGATATTCTCGAATGGGTCAATGACATAAAAGTGCTTTCGCCCGTCGGGCGATTGCTGGATGCCGCGGACAATGTTAACGCCATTGGATTTTAAACGCTGATAGGCTGCGTTGATGTCCTTTGTCTTCAGCTTGACTGCGAACACGCCAGTATCTCCCAGCAAATGCTCGCCTGCTGACTTCTGCGGGCACCGACTTGTAAACTGCCAGATTTCAAATCCCCCCCCACCCTGCATGTTCATGGCGAGTATGGCATACCGGTCCTCCGCGCGGTTTCCTGTGTAACGTGTCATCAGGGAAGCGGTGGCACTATCCTTGAAAACCGGAACATCCATCCCAAAGTTTCGCCGGTACCATGTCCACGCTGCGTCAGCATCGGATACTCCTATCCCAACTTGCTGAATGCCACTAATTGTATAAGTCATAAGACACGGAAATTACCGGTAATTAACTAAAATTCCTTAAATCTGTGTTCATTTGGACATTCTAATGTCATTAAAAAGACGGCAAAGGTCGTTAGAGGCTGCAATTTGAGGCATTAGCCCTACATTCTGACGGACTTTCCCGTAAAAACTGAAGGACGTTGCATTTATTTAATGAAACCCGATAAGCGCCTTAGCCCGCTGGGGTTAATCGCATCCGGACTTACAAATCCCGCCGGCTGCTTTCACATGTCCTCATTTTTCTTACCTTTGCAGGCTAAAAAAAACAATACATAAAAAATCATGAACAACTACGAGACGGTATTCATTTTAAATCCCGTTTTGTCTGACGATCAGGCAAAGGATACTGTCGACAAATTCGTGAAGGTGTTGAAGAAAGGTAATGCGGAAATTCTCAATAATGAGCAATGGGGCTTGAAAAAGCTGGCTTACCCGATCAACAAGAAGTCAACAGGCTTTTACAATCTCATAGAATTTGCGGCAGATGGCCCGGTTATCGACACGCTCGAAACCGAGTACCGAAGAGACGAATCAGTGATGCGCTTTTTGACCACCGTGCTGGATAAGCATGCAGTTGTCTACAACGAACGCAGAAGGAAAGGTGAATTCAGAAACAAAGAGAACAGAAAACCTGTAAAGAAAGCTGAGGAGGGCTCCCACAGATGACATTAATGAATGAACCAATTAAAAGGGCTGAGATTAAACCAAAATACTGCCGTTTTAAGAAAAATGGTATCAAATATATCGATTATAAGGATCCTGATTTTTTGCTGAAATTCATCAATGAACAAGGCAAGATCCTGCCTCGACGCCTTACTGGCACGAGCTTGAAATTTCAGAAGAAGGTAGGTCAGGCAGTTAAGCGTGCCCGTCACATCGCATTGCTACCCTATGTGGGTGATTCTTTGAAATAATTGTAATTTTTAAAGCACTAGAGGAACATGGAAATTATATTGAAACAAGACGTTGCAGGGCTGGGCTATAAGAATGACACGATTAAAGTAAAGGCGGGATATGGCAACAACTACCTTATTCCCAACGGATACGCTTTAATCGCAAATGATTCCAACAAGAGGCTGGTGACTGAAAACATCCGCCAGGCTTCACACAAGGCTGCGAAGGTGAAGCAGGATGCCGAAGCGATCGCTGCCAGGCTTGGCGATCTGGTTATTGAAATCGGCACAAAGGCCGGCGAATCAGGTAAGATCTTTGGCGCCGTAACAGCTATT
>JANNPM010000237.1:0-3863 GCA_031400145.1 Chryseolinea sp.
ATTGAAAAAGAAACTGCACGGGCCATGATGCTATACGCCTTCGCTTCGGAAATACTGAATAATGTCCGGCATCCTGAACTAAAAGCCTACTTCGACAGGTTGATCAGTGAACGACTTCACAAAACTTTTGACTAATGACAACATCTGCAATTGCCCCCGGCATTCATGTGGAAACCATCAGGGAACAGTTTCCATTATTACTTCAGCAGGTTAATGGCCGCGACCTGGTTTATCTAGACAACGCGGCGACAACCCAAAAGCCTGCCGTTGTCATCGACGCGCTAACGGACTATTACAGGACATATAACGCGAATATCCACCGCGGCATCCATACGCTTGCAGAAAAAGCCACCAAAGCGTACGAACAAACCCGAAGGACGGCGCAAAATTTTATCAACGCAAGTACATTTCAGGAAATCATCTTTACAAGAGGTGTCACCGAAAGCATTAACCTGGTTGCTTCTTCTTATGGACGAACTTTTGTAAAGGCCGGCGACGACATCATTATATCAGCACTCGAGCATCACTCCAACATTGTTCCATGGCAATTTGTATGTGAAGAAAAACATGCAAATTTGAAGATCATTCCGGTGTCCGATGAAGGCGTTCTGGATATTGAAGCTTTTAAAATGCTATTGTCGAACCGGACGAAAATTGTTGCTGTTAACCACGCGTCAAATAGTTTGGGCACAATCAACCCGGTGAAAGAGATCATCGCCTTGGCCCACGAGGTGGGAGCAGTTGTGTTGATTGATGGTGCGCAGGCAGGGGCGCATCTTGAAATTGACGTTCAGGCGCTGGACTGTGACTTTTACGTCACCTCTTCACACAAGATGTATGGACCGACAGGAACGGGATTTCTCTATGGTAAGCAGCACATCCTGGAAAGTATGCCACCCTATCACGGTGGTGGCGAAATGATCAAAGAAGTCACCTTTGCCAAGACGACCTACAACGAGCTTCCCTATAAATTCGAGGCGGGAACGCCAAATATCGCGGACGTTGTAGGCTTAAATTATGCCATGGACTTTATCTCCGCATTAGGCCGCACTAACATTGCCGCACACGAGCACATGCTGCTCGAATACGCTACGGACCGGCTATCAAACCTGAGTGGAATTAAGCTTGTCGGTACAGCACCATCCAAAGTCAGCGTAGTATCTTTCACGGTTGAGGGTATACACCCATTTGACATTGGACAATTGCTGGACGCACGTGGCATTGCTGTTCGCACAGGTCACCATTGCACGCAGCCACTGATGGATCGTCTGGGAATTCAGGGAACTGTGAGAGCGTCATTCGCGGTTTACAATACGAAAAAAGAAATTGATCAGCTGGCCGAAGGACTTGAACGTGTCATAAACTTTATGAAGTGATTGTCGTGTCAATTAACGACGTACAAGACGAAATTATCGCTGAGTTTTCGCTGCTTGAGGGCGACATGGAGATGACCGTTTTTTACATCATGGAGCTTGGCCAGAAGTTGTCACCACTTCCGGAGAACGAAAGAAAAGAAGACAATGTTGTAAAGGGATGTCAGTCGAAAGTCTGGCTTGCCGCCAGGCTGGAACATGACAAAGTTTATTTCGAGGCGGATAGCAATACGGCCATAACAAAAGGATTGGTGAGCTTGCTGGTAAGAATATACAATGGTCACGCACCGGATGAAATTTTAACCTCGGAACTGCATTTCATGCAAAAGATTGGGATGGAACGGTTCATTGGAAGCCAGCGGTCAAATGGATTCGCCGCCATGATCAGGCAGATGAAGCTGTACGCCCTCGCATTGAAAACAAAGCTGGAAGTTAACCTATGACCGAACAAACCACTCCTGTCAAAGAGACGCTGCAAATTTCAATTCCTGACCTTCATGACAAGGTCATGAGCGCTATCAAGACCGTCTATGACCCTGAGATACCGGTGGATATCTACGAACTTGGCCTTATTTACGAGATCAATATCTATCCGGTCAACAACATCTACATACAGATGACCCTCACCTCACCCTCCTGCCCTTCCGCGGAAGTCATTCCCGGTGAGGTAGAGCAAAAACTAAAGGCAATCGAAGGTGTAAATGATGTTAAAGTGGAGATTACCTTTGATCCTCCTTACAGCCAGGATATGATGTCAGAAGCGGCGAAACTGGAACTTGGATTTCTATAATTTGTTATAGTACTGTACTAAATGAACAACCTTTAATTATGTATCCTGAACAATTAGTAGCCCCCATGCGCTCTGATCTGACGATTGCGGGCTTCAAAGAACTGAAGACCTCAAAAGATGTGGAAGAAACGCTGGGAAATCAGACCGGCACTACGCTTTTGGTTATAAATTCTGTCTGCGGATGTGCCGCGGGAGCAGCCCGCCCAGGCGTTAAGTGGGCATTAGAACATTCTGACAAAAGACCTTCAAACCTGGCAACCGTATTTGCGGGTGTTGACAAAGACGCGGTCTCGCGCGCCAGAGAGTTTACGCTTCCTTATCCCCCATCCTCTCCAGCGATCGCGCTCTTCAAAGACGGCGAACTTGTTCACTTCGTAGAACGCCACCACATCGAAGGCCGCAATGCACAGATGATCGGGCAGCATTTGGTTGAGGTGTTTGAGGAATATTGCTAGCGGGTTAGCGATCAAGCGATGGGAAAAGCTTGGTCCCTTTTTTTATCACCTCAACCCCCTCTCCAAAATTAACCTGGTCTCTTCCAGATCCAATTCATATTCAATCCTCCTCATCGCCTCGTCGCTGATTTTTTTGTTTGCGCGGAGTTCCAAGATGAAACTTCTCTCCTTGTCCAGTAACTCCTGCTGTATACGGTGGAATTCATTGATCTGATGATCATCAAGGCGTTCTTTGGTGGCATCTTTCCGCAAACGCTGAATCCTGATCTCGTACTTTGTCTTGATTTGGTTAAGGACTTCGTCGCTAAGTGAAAGGGAGTAATTCTCCTCGATATGTTCAATAACTGCGGCAGCAAGCTTAAGCCGCGCCTCCTCTTCATCACGCTTCTCCTTGTCATCCACTTTAATACCGAACCACTTTATCATTGGGCGCAACGTCAGGCCCTGCAGCACGAGGGTCGAAAAAATCACGCAGAAAGTAATGAAGATGATTAGCGCCCGGTTGGGGAAAGGTTTCCCGCCTTCCAGCGTCAATGGCAAGGCCAGCGCCGCCGCCAACGATACAACGCCGCGCATACCTGACCATCCCAACACGGTAACCAACGCCAATGTCGGCCTGGGTTCTTTGTCACGAACCTTCTTGAATAACCTTGGAATATAAGTTCCAGGATACACCCAGATCATTCTGCCAATTATGACGGCAGCACTTACAATCGATCCGTACTTGAGCAGGGTTGAAAAAGAATTGTCTGTTATGTTCGAAAGGATCTCCGGCAACTGCAGACCAATGAGGATAAAAACGATGCCATTGAGCATAAAGATGGCAGTGTTCCAGCTTCCATTTGCCTGCATCCTGGTCTGCTGTGAAAAGATCGTAGAAGAATTCCAGCTCAGGAACAGGCCGGCAACCACGACTGCCAGGACGCCACTGACGTGAAGCGCTTCCGCAGACAGGTAAGTGACGAATGGGGAAAGAAAGGTCAGGGTCGTATCCGTTGTCGGATTGTCAGGGGTGATCTTATGTATCCATTTAAAAACATAGGCAACCATCAGTCCCAAAGCAATCCCCCCGGCAGCAACGACGACGAATTGAATTCCGGCCTTCCAGAAGCTGAACGTGCCTGTAACTACCGCCGCTACCGCATACCTGTAAGCGATCAGGCCAGTGGCATCGTTCACCAGACTTTCGCCCTCAAGGATGGTGATCAGCCGTTTGGGGATTCCCAGTCCCTTCGTAGCCGAGGT
>JANNPM010000250.1:0-6521 GCA_031400145.1 Chryseolinea sp.
GCCACCGGGACACATGCAAAAGGAAAACACACCTTTTTCCATGTTGTTTATCCTTGCCTGGTGAACAAGGGAATATGAGGATGCTGGAAGAAATTGATCACGATTGCCGGCAATGTGGTACTGTGCGCTATCAATTAATTGCTGATGATGCTCGACCCGTACGCCAATTGCAAAGGGCTTGGCTTGCAGAAGAATGTTTTTGTCGTGAAGAAGTTTGAAGATGTCCTTCGCCGAGTGTCCGGTGGCGAGGATTACAGATTCCCCCTCAATGCGCTCGTTGTCATGCGTAACGACACCTCTAAGCGCATTCGCCGTTATCATAAGGTCAACCACTCTTTTGTTAAAATGTACCTCCCCTCCTGCAGCAAGAATGCTCCCGCGGAGCGCCGTTACAAGAATGGGAAGCTTGTTGGTTCCGATGTGAGGATGGGCATCAAATAATATATCAGATTTTGCTCCATGCGCTACCAGAATCTCAAGAACCCTTTTTATATCACCTCGTTTTCTGGAGCGCGTGTATAGTTTCCCGTCCGAGTACGTGCCGGCCCCGCCTTCACCGAAACAATAATTCGAGTCGGGGTTTACGACGTGATCTTTATTGATCGCCGCAATGTCACGTCGCCTGGCCTGCACATCTTTGCCACGCTCAACAACAACAGGCTTGTATCCAAGTTCGATCAGTCGCAGTGCTGCGAAAAGCCCTGCTGGTCCGCTTCCAACGACGATCACTTTTCTACCGTTTCCGACATCCGGATAACTCCTGGTATAACAGACCCCAGATGGCCTTTCATCGGCGGAAAAGATCTCGCACTGAACTCTCACGATCACATTTCTCGGGCGCGCGTCAATAGATCTCTTTATGGGGTTAACGAAAAAAGCACCGTCGTTGGGCAGGTGAAGCTTTTGATACAAAGCATCTAAAAAATGCGCGTCGTCAAAAGCCTCTTCAGGGCTTAAAATTACCTCGGCAGTTTTCATAAGAAGGTATTTATCCTTCAATCAGCAGTTAGCGCAAAGATACAAAGTTCGCCAATGGCAAAGAGGCGCTTTAAGTTTTACCTGTAGGAAAAAACATTCCCGAAGTTCAACCCAAAGTGGAATGTCCTGGCAAACTTATCACGGTTAATATCCTCAAAGTAATCAATGTACTCAGGATCAACGTCAAATGCGCGGTAGCCGATGTCTCCGGATACGAAAGCATCGATGGTGAATCCTTTCTCATTGTTGCGTCGCATGATCCGATAGCCAAGAAGCACGCCCCATTCTATGCGTTGTTCAACAGCATTAAACGTGAACACGTCATCGGGATTTGGACTGATGAGCAGCGTTTGGTTAACGAAATGTCCGAGGTTCGTGAACCTGATCTCCTGACCGAAGTACCACATTCCTGTCTTGAGCGGATTGTAAAACTTTTGCTTGATCGCAATGCTATAGCCGCGCTCATATTGTTTGCCCGCACCGATACGCGTGTCGGCTGTAAAGAATGGATTACGGATGCCCACAAATTCAAATTCGTGGCCAATGCGTTCCTGCAGATAGAACTCAATCCCTAATGGTATTTCACCAGCTGCAAGCCACAATGGATTGGTGCCGAAGATGACGCCCTGAAATTCATTGTACCGCTGATCGAAGTATGAAAATCCTCTTTTTTTTGCGGTTGCCTTCCTGGTCGCGGGTGTTTTTTGCGCCAGCCCCGTGATCTCCGCGCTGAGCTTTTTATCGTCATAAAAAGGCCTGTAATAGCCCGAAAGCTTGCCATCATTTTCATAAATCTCCCAGGTACCCGTTTTAAGGTCGCCGTCCATAGGCCCTCTTGTCTGCAGTGTCCCGTTGGCAAAGTATCCATGATAGATCCCTTTTCCATTCGTGTACTCGCACGTTCCCTCCTTTTTTCCATCCTCAAAGTAAAACTGCCAGGCTCCGTGTCTCTTTTCATCCTTTATTCTTCCTTGCAGCTTAAGCTTGCCACTTTCGTAATACTCGCGGTAATCTCCATAACCGCCGGCATATGTTACGTCACTCTTTATATTACCCGCTGAGTTGAACGATTTCCAATAACCATTTTTTTGACCCTGTTCAAAGTTGCCAGTGGAGCTAACAGTGCCGTCTTCAAAAAAATAATCCCAACGTCCAGTAGGCTGATCGCTGGTATAGCTTCCTTTGGATGCCAGCTTACCCGATGGGTAATAGTTCGTCCACGGACCATTCTTCAGACCTTCCGCGAATTCGCCTTCACTTTGCAAGGTTCCGTCTTCTGCGAAGTATCTCCAGAATCCAACATTCTTATTTCGGGCCTTGGGACCTTCGGCACGAATCTTTCCAGAGTGATAGTATTCCGTGTAGCGGCCATAGTCGTCTGTGTACTCGATCTCGCCCTTCAGCGTTCCCTCTTCAAAAAAGTTCTTCCAGAGCCCGACATGCTTGTTACTCTTGTATTCTCCTATTTCTTTGAGCTGGCCATTTTCGTAGTACATTTTCCACTCCCCTTCCCGGTTCTTTCCGTTGATGATTCCCTCCATGCTCTTCTGACCGCTTTCGAAAAAATATTCCCACATGCCATAGTTCGCACCTTTAAAAAGAATACCGCGCATTTTCAGTTTTCCCGTTTCATAATAGAATTCCCAAATTCCGGAAGTCTCGTTATTTGTAAATTGCCCTTTCGATTCTACATTGCCGTTCAGGAAGTAGGAGATGTAGCGGCCATTGGGAATATTGCGAAGGGTATCCTTAACCTGATATACTTCTTTCAGGGTCTTTTTGTCCTTACCATGGAAGGTTTGGCGTGTGAAGTTTTGGGAAAAAATACGGGTGGAGATACCCAACAGGCAAAGACAAGCGATAATGCAAAAAATTCTCAAGGTCAGCAGGTTAGCAAGCTAAAGGTAACCAACTATTTAACTCGCCAGAAAGGTTTCCGACGGGTTGCTTAAAAACGCCGCTTTACCCCACTCTTCTTTCTCCAAATCGCTCCATAACTCTGGAAAGAACATGATCTTCTGAAAGCGCGGTGGAAGGAATTTTTGCCAGTTCGTCCCGCCGGTAGCCTTGATATCCTTTTCAGCTTTGTTAAGGTAATGCCCCGACGCCTTCATGTGCGCAAGTGGCCACAAGACATTGGCATAGCTATCCAGCTCGCGCAGCGCGTTAATGACCGGCCGTGACGTTGGAAAATGTTTAAGGTATTTCTTTCTGAGGTTCTTGTCCCGATAGCGCATTCCCATAGCCTTGAACGTGGGGAGGTACTTTTCTTCGAACTGCTGTAAAGTGAGGGTCTTCCTGCCTGTTGCCCATTCGGCAGCGCCGCTCCGCCAGGATAATTTTTCGACCTGGAGGTCGATATCGCTATATTCTGTTAACGCGGGGCGCTCCGCTGCGTTAACGAGATTGATCATATCGGTACAAGAAATTTCAATGAGTCGGTATTGTGCCGATTGAAAACCACTGGCAGGTAACAAAGACATTCGAAACTTGAGGAACTGCTCCTTGTCCATTCCTTCGACCATGATCGAAAAGGATTCCCGCAGCTGATGAAAATAACGGTTGATACGATGGATTCTGTCTATAAACCAGGCCTCGGTTACACTCTGCTGGTTAGCAATTTGCTCTGTCTCCCAAAGGATAAGGGAGAAGTACAGCTCTGTGATCTGGTGGTAAACAATGAAGATTTTTTCGTCTGGAAAACTGGTTTTTGGGGACTGCAAACTCAGCAGCGTGTCAAGGTGGATATAATCCCAGTAGGTGAGATAATCAGCATATAGCAATCCGTCAAGGTATGATGAGAGATCCTGACCCATCACATCGTACTTGGCCTGTAGCTTTTTTAACTGCTCGTTCAGAACTGGATCAACGCCTTCACTCATCTTGAATTAAGAATATTAATTACTTGTGTAAATTAGCCCGAAAGTTAAATAAATAGGGAACTTGCGGTTTTGAGAGCACTAAAACGAATCGTTTTCCTTCATTTCAATAATCGCAACAATATGGCCAATTCATCGCCGGCCGGCAACAGTAAAACCATCAAATCCCAAAAGCACGATTCATTTGAGCATCCTGACTTTTATGCCATTGATGACCTTCTGACCGATGAGCACAAGCTTATACGCAGATCAATGCGTGATTTCGTTAAGACAGAGATAACACCTTTCATAGAAGATTGGACACAGCGATCCCATTTTCCCCATGAGATCGTGAAAAAGTTTGGAGATATCGGTGCCTTTGGACCAACTATTCCAGTTGAATATGGCGGTGGCGGAATGGATTACATTTCCTATGGCCTGATCATGCAGGAGATAGAACGCGGTGATTCAGGGATGCGCTCCACGGCATCGGTACAGGGATCTCTGGTGATGTACCCAATCTATAAGTTCGGTTCTGACGAACAGCGCAGAGAATTCTTGCCCAGGCTGGCGTCGGGCGAGTGGCTTGGGTGTTTTGGATTGACGGAGCCGGATCATGGATCGAATCCAGGGGGAATGGTGACCAATTTCCGGGATATGGGTGACCACTTATTGCTTAATGGAGCCAAGATGTGGATCTCAAACGCTCCTCGCGCCGATGTCGCGGTCGTTTGGGCAAAAGATGAATCAGGAAGGATTCATGGGTTGATCGTTGAACGCGGTATGCCCGGTTTCTCAACACCGGAAACTCATGGAAAATGGTCGTTACGCGCCAGTGCGACGGGTGAGCTGGTCTTTGATAACGTGAAGGTTCCAAAGAAGAATTTACTGAGCGGAAAAAATGGTCTGGGTGCACCGATGATGTGCCTCGATTCTGCACGCTATGGAATTGCGTGGGGCGCCATTGGCGCAGCGATGGATTGTTATGAATCTGCCAGGCGGTATGCGGCTGAGCGTATCCAATTCGGAAAGCCCATCGCCGCATTCCAGCTAACCCAAAAAAAGCTAGCTGAAATGTTAACTGAAATTACGAAAGCGCAGTTGCTCAACTGGCGTCTCGGCGTGTTGATGAATGAAGGCACGGCGACCACACCGCAGATCTCAATGGCCAAGCGGAACAACGTACAGGTAGCGCTGGAAATCGCCCGTGAGGCCCGGCAGATTCACGGTGGCATGGGAATCACGGGAGATTATCCTATGATGAGACATATGATGAACCTGGAGTCCGTACTAACCTACGAGGGAACTCAGGATATTCATCTGCTGATTCTTGGCAATACGATCACGGGAATTCCTGCCTTCGCTTAATCCTCGATATAGGCGGCAAAGGTCACGCGCTGCACAGGGCTCTGTGGATCGTTGGAATAAACGGTTACAGATTTTTGTTGCGTTCCCTTTCGATCGATGGGATTAAACTCCACTCTAATGGCGGCGGCCTCTCCTGGCTTAAGGGACGTCTTTGTGGCCAAAGCCGTAATGCACGTGCAGTTTCCCTGAAGAGACCGTATGTCTAATTCCTTTTTTCCTGTATTTGAGAAGGAGATCTCCCTTATTGTAGTGGCGTTTGGCTGGATCCTCCCAAGGTCTACAGATGTCGTCTGGAGCTTAAGTTGTGGAGCACGCGCTACTTCTTCCGGTTTAAGATCCCGAAAGTTATCTTCCAGCGTGGCGTAGACTGAAAAAGACTTGGTCGGATTTTCTACGTCATCTGTGAGCAACTCAACATTGTCTGACTGAAAGCCATACTTGCCTTTCACCTTACCGTTGTAGCTGACTTTGATGTGACCCTTTTCTCCTGGCTTGAGAACTTTTGGCGTTACCTCTATCTTAATGTAGGCAGGACCCATGAACCTGCCCAGGTAGGTAACGGTTGAGGTACCCGCATTCATCACTGGAAAGTCCCTGCTGGTATATTCATCCGTCATATATACCTTGCCGAGGTTAAAAGAGCCGGATTTCAGCTTCCAGCTTCCATTTACAGTTTCGAAATCTGAATTGGCAATCATATCACCAGGCACTCGCACCTGCCCTTTAATTTGCAATATGATCGGACTGCTGTCGTAATCAGTCGTGACAGTAAGTGCTTTATTAAAGTATCCTGGTCTTCCCTTTGGGTTATAGCTTGCCTGAATGAAGCCCGTCTTCCCTGGTGCCACGGCGTCCTTAGACCAGTTAGGCGTAGTACACCCGCATGCAGCCTGTACGTTAACGACCTTGACAGGTCGTGTGCTATTATTAGTGAACAAAAACTCGTGCAATACCGGCCCTCCTTCTTCTACAACCATACCAAAATCAAAAGTTTCCTCCTTGAACTGTATTGGCTTGGCTAGCTGAGCCTTCACTGCCGTAAAGGCAAGGAATACAATTATTGTGGACCAGATCCTCATTATCGTAAAATTTTAAACCCCAAAGTTAAAACTAATTCACTTCCGCTTTATTTTAATTTATTTGCAAAACTATGGCCAGAATACTCACAGGGATACAAAGCAGCGGCAAGCCTCATCTCGGAAACTTGCTAGGCGCCATAATTCCTGCCATCGAGCTGTCAAGGAAAGAAGGAAATGAATCTTTTTTTTTCATAGCCGATCTTCACTCTCTTACCACGATCAAAGACCCAGCCACACG
>JANNPM010000258.1:0-4988 GCA_031400145.1 Chryseolinea sp.
ATTCTTTTCTAAATTTACAGACGTCCGGAATAGGACACCTATTTGCACAATCGGACGAACATTATGGTTGTAAAGCCTAATTTAAATGATGCGACGCCTCCGTCCCCCCTTGGCATTATTGTTGGCATTAAGCTCGTCCAGGGATTATCATCTCTATTTGTTAACAAACCATTTTCATGATTCAATTACAGGATATAGACAAGTATGTAGACTCACGCTTCCAGCGGACATTTGTGTTAAAGGGAGTCAATCTCGAGGTCAGTCAGGGTGAATTTCTCACCATCATGGGTCCAAGCGGCGCGGGAAAATCTACGCTGATGAACATCATCGGCATGCTGGACGAACCGTCATCAGGCGAGTACTACTTTTTCGACGAGCCCGTGCATAAGATGAAAGAGAAGCAAAAGTCGGCCATGCATAAGAATTACATTGGTTTTATATTTCAGGCATACCACCTTATCGACGAACTGACCGTTTACGAAAATATTGAAACCCCATTACTTTATAAGGGTGTGAGCAACACACAGCGCAAAAGCATGGTAGCAGAGATGCTGGACCGTTTTAACATGGTTGCGAAGAAAGACCTTTTTCCCGAGCAGCTTAGCGGCGGACAACAACAGCTGGTTGGGATTGCCCGTGCTATTGTGGGTCAGCCGAAGCTCTTGCTGGCAGATGAACCTACAGGAAACCTGCACTCTGATCAGGGTAAATCGATTATGGAAATCTTCAAAAAGCTCAATGATGAAGGCATTACTATTATCCAGGTAACACACTCTGAGGAAAACGCGCGCTTCGGTAAGCGCATTATCAGGGTGGCGGATGGGGCACTCGTTGCGGATGAAAAGGTATCTGTTGAAGTTTAGTTTATATGCATTTGAAAAAGTTCTTTTTTATAATTTTAATGATGGGATCTTTTTGCCGGAGCCTGGCTCAGGATAAAGTTGTAAAACTGACCTTCAAGGAAGCAGTCCGGCTAGGCCTTGAAAACAACGTGACGGTCAACCAGCAAAGGAATCAATTGAAGTATACACAAGTCAACAAAACTTCTTCTTTATTGCAACTTGGGCCGAATGTGTATGCTGAGGGAAATGTCAATCGCACGGATGGAAATTCTTACAATCCAAATGACTTGAAGGTAGTAAATGGTGTTTTGGATTATATCGGTGGTTCTATCAACGCCAATATGCCGGTTTTTAGAGGATTCATTTTATTGAATCAATTCCGGGCTGCTCATAATAACAACGAGGCTCAACTGCATACGGTAGTTCGGTCTAACCAGGACGTCATCGCATTAGTGTCAAATCAATACCTGCAATGCTTGCTGGATCAAGAGCTCGTAAAGGTTAATGAAGAGAATGTTCGCGTACAAAAAGTTACATACGATCAAATTAAAGAGCAAGCGAATCTCGGTGCGAAGGCGGAAGCTGATGTGTATAATCAAGAGTATTTATGGAGAAACGCGGAATTGCTTTTGGTTCAGTCCAGAAATAAGTTGAAGAATGATATAGCAACGCTGTCAGTGACTTTGCAGACGGACCCGGGAATTTATTTCGAAGTCGATCAGGTGGATTGGGACATAAACCAATTGGTGGCTGATTCCACTTCTTACGACGTTATGGTTTCTACGGCAATAGATCGCAGAAGTGATTTGAAGCAGGCGGACTATGCCGAAAAGGGTGCGCGAATGAATTATCTCGCAAGAAAAGGATATTACTATCCCTCCATTTATGCAGCGGTTTCGTACGGCTCACGCTATAATTACGCCCAGGGTGATGACAATAGAAGCTTTAAAGATCAGTTCACGAAGGACAATACTGCCCTGGACTATGGCCTTAGTATTAACATTCCGATCTTCAACGCCTGGACCTACCGGGCACAGACAGCTTCAGCAAGGGTGAACTACGATAACGCAACCCTTGCCAAAAAGAATACTGAAGTCACGGTAAAGAGCGATGTTGTTCTGGCCTATCAGAACTTTAACGATGCAAAGACGACGTACTTCACCTGCCAGGCGCAGTTAAAGGCGTCCGAATTTGCCTATAATATGGAGAAGGAAAAATATGAGCTGGGCATTTCCAATATAGTGCAACTTTCCACCGTCAGCCAGGCGTACGTGACGGCGCAAGGTGACTTTCAGACAGCGACCTTTACACTGATGTTCCAGAAAATCCTTGTTAGCTACGCGATGGGCACCTTGCAGAGCGAGGACATCCCTTAATAGACACAAGTCGCCTGGAAGCCTATTTTTTGGTGTTATTCTAAAATTTCTTCTTATTTTTGCACCCCTGCTTGGGTAAGCCGGTCGCCGTCGTTATTAGAGGGCGGAATTTCAAACAAAATTGTGTCTGGCAAGCCCGACAGATGCATGTAAATTGGGCATTTTATGGCTAAAGTTTCAAAACCAGGTGAAAGACCTAGAAAGCCCACCGGGACTTCTGAAGAATCCAAGGGACTCACCAAGAAGGTTAAGGAGGAGAAAATCGACATAGACGAAGAAGATCCTCTGGCTGAGATCAAATCCCTCCAAAAGGAGGAAATTACCACTGAAGCCATCCCGGTTTCAGAATTAAAGAAAGCAAAGTACGAGAAGCAGATTCCGGGCGAATTTGACTTCGATGCGTTCGACACCAAAGGTTTCGGCGAGGGATATTCAAAAGACAAGCGCGCTGAAATGGAAAAAATGTACTCGGGTACAGTTACTTCTGTGGACAGTGGGGAAGTGGTGAAGGGTACGGTCGTGGGTATTAACTACCGCGATGTAATCCTTAACATTGGATTCAAGTCAGACGGCCTGGTGCCCTTGGCGGAGTTTAAAGAGATGACCAACCTGAAGATCGGAGATGTTGTCGATCTCTTTATAGAAGAACGCGAAGACGCCATGGGACAGTTGGTGCTGAGCCGCAGAAAAGCGAAACTTGTTAAAGGCTGGGAATATGTCCAGACCGCATTGGATAAGGACCAGGTAATCGAAGGCTTCGTGAAACGCAGAACGAAAGGTGGTCTTATCGTCGATGTATTCGGCATTGAAGCTTTCCTTCCGGGTTCGCAGATCGATGTGAAGCCGATCCGCGATTTCGACATCTATGTAAATAAATCTATCGAAGTAAAGGTTGTGAAGATCAACTACACGAACGATAACGTCGTAGTATCCCACAAGGTATTGATAGAGAAGGATCTTGAGCAGCAGAAAGCAGTCATCCTTACGAACCTTGAAAAAGGTCAGGTGCTGGAAGGCGTGATCAAGAACATGACCAACTTCGGTGTATTCATCGACCTTGGCGGTGTAGACGGATTACTGCACATTACAGATATCAGCTGGGGACGTATCAACCATCCCGAAGAAGTACTTAAGCTTGACCAGACGGTAAAGGTTGTTGTGCTTGATTTCGATAGTGACAAGAAGAGAATATCTCTGGGCATGAAGCAACTTACGCCTCACCCCTGGGATGCACTCTCTGTTGGCATACAGCTAGGCTCAAGAGTCAAAGGCAGAATCGTGAACGTTGCGGACTACGGTGCGTTCCTGGAACTGCAGCCTGGCGTTGAGGGATTGATCCACGTAAGCGAAATGAGCTGGTCTCAGCATCTGCGCAATCCGCAGGACTTCATGAAAGTGAGTGATGAAGTTGAAGCTGTGGTACTGACACTCGACCGCGACGAGCGCAAGATGTCACTTGGCATTAAGCAACTTACGGAAGATCCATGGACAAGACAGGATGTGCTCACCAAGTACGCTGTGGGTACCCGTCACAAAGGTATCGTACGCAACCTGACCAACTTCGGATTATTTATCGAGCTGGAAGAAGGTATTGATGGACTCGTTCACGTATCCGACCTTAGCTGGACGAAGAAGATCAAACATCCTTCTGAATTTGTTAAAGTAGGGGATACGATGGAAGTACTGGTATTGGAGCTTGATGCCTCAAACCGCAGACTTGCCCTGAGTCATAAGCACATGGAAGAAAACCCATGGGATACATTTGAGACCATCTTTACCATCGGCTCGGTCCACAAGGGTACGATAATCAACAAGAACGATAAGGGTGCCGTGCTTGAGCTGCCCTATGGCATCGAAGGTTTTGTCGCTGCGAAGAATCTGCAGCGTGAGGACAACGCGAAGGCTGAAGTCGGAGAATCACATGACTTCAAAGTCCTTGAGTTTTCTAAAGATGACCGTCGTATCGTGCTTTCACACAAAGCTACGTGGTCTTCAGAAGACGATCGTTCTGCGGCGGGTGCTTTGAAGAAGAAGCCAGTTCCTGCAAAAGGCAATACCGTTCAGTCCATTAACCAGCAGTCAGAAAAATCCACCTTGGGAGATCTTGAAGCATTAAGTGCTTTAAAGGAGAAAATGACAGGTGATAACAAAGGTGAATAGTTTTGTTATAATCTTGATTTTACAATTGAAAGGTGGCCAGCGGTTGGCCACCTTTGCTTTAGGTGCGTGTGGCATGTTTACTGGCTGTAGGCTTTAAGTTCCAATTAGCGATGAAATGCGTTGCCAGCCGGGTTATCGTATCGGCGGTGCATTCGAATCCGAAGCAGGCTTAGAACACAACTTTGCGCCTGATGGTGACTTAATGATTGGGTGATTTAGCGATTGGGTGCTATTTTTGAGATGGGAAAGATTGGTTAAATGTTTGGTCTCGTGGCCGAGTGGTTAGGCAGAGCTCTGCAAAAGCTTGTACAGCGGTTCGAATCCGCTCGAGACCTCTGGAACCCTTGGAATCTGAATGGATTTCAAGGGTTTTTTATTTTTAGGACAACATTAGGACAAATTATAAGATCAGGAACTGCAATTTTTTATTTGTTGTGTACTTAAAGGAAATGGTGGGTAATGCTGTAAACATTTATGGAAATACCATTTGAATTCGGATTCTAACGATCCTAAGTTCGAATTAGGGCATTCAATTTGGGTCAATAGTTAGTAAGTATTTTATGATTGGCTGTCAGCTTAGTCCGGAATAGTCATCAGCGTTAAGTTATTT
>JANNPM010000274.1:0-5656 GCA_031400145.1 Chryseolinea sp.
CAAAGTACTTCAGCATGCCGAGGTAAAATCTGCCAGGAACCAGGCGATGAATTTGCTCGGCAAAAACTTCTTCCTGATACTTGACCAGGTCCTCGGTAAGTTTTCCGTTGGCAACGCCACGTTCATAGGCCTCCCCTTCCACATAAAGTTCAAACAACCCACTCTCGCTATGCCGAAACCAGTTATTCCCTAAAATATACAGGCCTTTGTATGGTTGCTGTACAACGCCGGCTGTGTCTGCTGGAGACACACGTGCAGGAGCATCTGTATGTGAAACGATCTGCACGTACGAAAATATAACGACGGCAACCACGACGAGGATTATTACCAGCCATACGAATGTTCTAAGAATCTTTTTAAGCATCTCTGATCTTTTCTATCAGGTAGTCTCCACCAAGCACCTGACCGCAAGTCACCACGGCGCTTAGTGTAACTCCCAGGACCCCATGAAGGTTTATGTTCTGACCCGTTAACAGCAAGTTGGGAATTTTCGTGCGGGGAGAAATAGTCGTTCTAAGCGGGTCTTTATAATCTTTCGCAAATCCATACATTGAACCGTCATCAGTTCCAATGTAGTCGCGGACAGTAAGCGGAGTGGCCGTGGTGTAAGATTTGATGGCGTCCCTGAATCCGGGTATTTTTCTTTCCACGGCGTCAAAGAGCTGGTTGGCCTTCGCATTCTTGAATGCTTCATAACCGTCTCCCCGTGAAGATGCATGGTCAATCGTATTGAAGGTATCCGCCCAATGTTTAACGTCCTCCATGCGCATGTAAGACATTATTGTCAGGCCTGTTGCATACTCCGTATTCTCAGTTGCCACATAGTAGATTGCATATCCCTGCGGCCAGTTCTCGTGGGTATAATTTTGTGACGTCCAGGCATCTTCCCGCTCCAGAACGTAAAGGTTACTGTTTACATAGGGTAATGAATTCTTCTTCAGTACCACGTTGGCGTAAAATACAGAAATTGTATTTTCCATTGTTTTCAGTCGGGAACGATATGCATTCCGGATAAGGTCACTGGAGACCATTTCCATTGTTTTTACAGGATGAACATTAGAAATAAATAAATCACCAAAGAATTTTCGCCCGTCAGCAGACTCAGCATAGATGATCTTTCCGTCCTGCTCAAATAAATTGGTGACCTGAATGCGTCGGTAAACTCGTCCGCCCCTGTCGGTTATCTCCTTTGCCAGCGAACGCGCGATCTGGCTTCCACCGTCTACGAATCTCCACGAACTTTCAATGTAGTGGTTGAGGATGAGCGCATGAATGTGCAAAGGTGTTTTATAAGGCTCTCCTGCATACAAAAGATTTGTTCCGGCTAGCACACCAATAAGCTTCTGGTTGCCGGTAAGCGACTGCAGGAATGCATGCGTATCGGTCCGGGTGCCTTTCTCCTGATCCAAGTATGTTCCAGGTTCCAGGTTATAAAGCGGAAAGTCCTTGCATATGCGCTGGATCTTATCACAAAAAGCACGAATTGCGCGTTCCTCCTCGGGAAAATACGAGCTCATCACGCGAATAAAGTTCTCATAGCCCTGCGCATACTTATATTGGACAGGATCATCACCAAGCATCACACCATCGAAACAATTCTCATCCATTTTACGAATGTTGATTTTATCCATGATTCCCAGATATCTAAACAGGCGATTCAGGTTCTGACCTTCCCCAAGTCCACCGACATAATGGATACCCGTGTCGAAGATGACCTTGTCCCGAACAAAGATCTGCAGCATGCCTCCGAGTTGTTTATTCTTTTCTATTACAGAAACGTTATATCCTTCTTTGGCCAATATCGTCCCACAGGCGAGCCCCCCCAATCCACTGCCTATAATGACGACTTCAGGTTGCTTCATCTCTGTGTTCTATAGAAAACCGGTGCCCTTTACCGTTGGTGGTTTGCAGGTGTCCGGAGCGCAAAAATAACATTCGAAGTAAATTTCGCATCGTCGATGATTTCTATCTCCATGTTGTTTTCAGCGGCAAGTTCCCGGATTTGCCTGGCAGAAATGAAATGAAGCCCGTCCACGGCTTTGTTGAATCCAAGTAGTTTTACTGAGAAGAACTCTGTTACCCTTGTACCTCGATGACGCTGCTGCATGTCGGTATTGCCATCACGTATGATAATGATTCCACCCGGCTCAAGCGCCTGAAAACATTTCTTCAACAACATACGCTGCGCACCGGCAGTCAGGTAGTGCAAGACGTCGCTCAAAATAATGCCATCATATTTTTCGAGTGGATAATTCGTAACATCGCCGTGATGGAATGTCAGGCGATCTGTTCGTAAATATCCATGGTGCGCCGTTTCAATTTTTTCAGCGTCATAGTCCACCCCGATAATCGTCCTTTCCGGAGAGAGGAACTGCAGCATGTAACAAAGGAAGCCATACCCACAGCCGAGATCGATGATATTCCCGTGCATGGGAAGGAGGTTGTGGAAAATCTGATAATTATTTTCCAGTCGCAGTTTAACACGCAGATACCACTCGAGGACGGGACCTTTATAAAGGTAGTTGGCAATTAGCCTGTTCGAAAAGTAAGCCGGCGTTTCAATTTCATGTTTCAGGTGATTGAACGCCTGCTTAAAATGCCGGCTTATTTGTTTGGTGCGTTCCGTGTATCCACTTCCGAAACTTGCGTCATTAACTTCTATTGGATCCAGAAATTTGAGCGTGAGTTTTCCTTTGTTCATGTAAAACGATCCTTTAGGAATTGAATCTGCGGTGCCATGAATAAGGAGGGGCAGAATGGGCAATTGCAGCTCCTCGGCCATATAGAATGCGCCTTTGTGAAACCTCCGTATTCTGCCGTCGTCAGATCGTTTACCTTCAGGGAACACGACAACGGAATAACCGTCGGCGACCCTTCCTTTCAATCTGTTTATGCTATCCTCCGCACCCTCTGTAACGGGATAATATCCAGCCAGCCTGACAACACCACCGAAGACTGGCGAATTCCAGACCCATGCATTGGTCATCAGAATAAGCTTAGGATGGAGCATAATGATCAGCAGGGCATCCAGAACAGAGGCGTGATTGGCAACCAAGATAAATGGCCGGGAGAATAACGTGGAAGGTTGGCCGAATACCGTTTTCCTCACCGTAGGATCCAGGTAGATTACTGAACGGGTAACAACACGAATCAGGGTATGGAAGATATATCTTATCTGCTTCTTGAACGGCAGGATTTTCATAACAACGCCAATGCCGGTCAACGCCAAAGCTCCGGCGACAAAAAGGCAATACGAAAAAAAGGTGCGAAGGATGCCGATCCACGTCATCGGGGCGATGCCTTTCCTGGTTCTGTTGGTGATCAACGTTCTGAATAGATAAGGCTCGATAGTCTGCGACATAATGAAAACACACATTATCCCGATAATCGAAATGGAAGCGATGGACCGTAGTGCAGGATGCTTTGCAAAGATCAATACGCCCAATCCTGCGATGGTTGTCATGGCGGACAGAAATATGGACGTTCGTATTGACGACATGCTTTTCTTTCCGGAGCGATACTCTCGCTGCAACCCGTCCATGATAAAGATACTGTAGTCATCCCCCAATCCGAAGATGAAGGTCGATACCATCACGTTGATAATATTGAATTCAATATCAAGGATCGACATAATTCCAAGTATCCATATCCATGTGATAAACATCGGGAAGAACGTGATCGCCGTCAGCTCAATCCTTCCGTAGGAGATAAGCAATGCAAGGAATACAAGGACGGCAGTGAGGGAAACTATCAGGCTAAAGTCCTCACGCACATACTCCACAACCAGATTAGTCAGCATTTGCCGGTCAACCACCGCTGCGGATTTTTCCTTGAGATTCCTGTACACAGAAGTCTTTTTCTGTGCGTCTATGTTAACCAGCGATATCACTGTTACGGTGTTATCCCTTTCAACGATGTAGTCATCGAAAAATGATCGGCGAATTATCCCAAATGTGCTGGTATCACCTGGTGCATACTGTTTCGTTATCAGCGCCTCGAAATTTGCTAATACGTGTTCTGAAAATTTCAGGGCTGCGCCTTTATCCCTTACAGCCGCAATTGTTAATTGTAACTTGTCGTTGTTCCAGAAGTTGTTCCATTTTTTAATTCTGAGACGTTGCAGCGAGTCGGAGATGAGAAACAGGGCCGGCGATGAAAACTTATTGATTTCCGTTAGACGGTATAGTTCATTCAAAACCGGAACCAGACGTTCTGTTTTACGTAGCGCATGTTCCAGATCCGTTCCGCGCGAAACAACATATGATATTCCAAGTGAAGATCTGTTGATCTTTTCCAGTTGTGCTTGTGCACTGCGGGTTTCTGCATGCATAAAGTTTAACTTGCTCATATCGCTGTTAAAATTCACGTGCCTCGCGAAATAAAAAAACATTGGAGTCAATAACAGGATCGTCCATGACAGTCTCCGCTCCAACGACCTTGAGAATAACTTTGACTGTCCGTGCGTCTCCACTTCCCCTTGATTTGGCTCGAATAACTTCTCCGGCATCAGGTGGGGAAGAAATGCCAAAGAGCAGATTGCTGCACCAATGAGACTAAGGCCGGCAAACAATCCCACATCGCGCAATACTGCTGCATTGGCGAACTGCAAGCAGAAAAAAGCCAACACGGTGGTAGCGCTGCCAAGGGTCAATGGGCTCGCCAAATCCGCGATAACACTACGCATGTTGTTTGTATGGCGAAGGTGTACCAGAAAATGTAAAGCATAATTCACGGCGATGCCCAGTATGATAGAGCCGGCTGCAAGTGCCAGCACGGAGACGGTTCCCTGAATCAAGTAAATGCAGCACAAGGCAAAGAGGCCTCCGAATGCCACGGGGATCAATATTAAGACGGGGGCTCGCTTCTTTCTGAAAAATCCAACTAACAGCAGGCAAAGCAGCGCGATCATAATGCTGACCGTTAAAATGCTGTCATTTCTCAATTGCCGCGCATTGCCGGCAGCCACAGCAGTCGCACCAAAGTAAGTGACTTTTACAGCAGAATGCTTTTTGGAAATATCGCCGGCCATTCCGCTGAGCTTCTCCAGGAGGACTGCATTCTTTCCGGTTTCCTGCGATGAATAGGTGGGTTCAATGAAAAAGATCAGGTTGTTCTGATCGCGCGTGACGATGTAGTTATCATACAGTTCAAAATTCTTATCATACTGAAGCAGTTGAAGCTTACGCAACACCAGGAATGAGAAACCCAGGGGATCCTCTGCAATGATTCGTTTAAGTGCTATTCCTGAAGGAGAAATCAATTGATGGTGATTCTCCTCCAGGACGGTCCCAATGTTTCGCAAATCTGTCAGCGAATCCAAATCGGCGTAGTCGTCATCGTTCAGAAAGACGGGAAGATGTGACCTCACAGTCTTAAAAAACTCTATGATTCTGTCATCGTTTATCTTGCCGGAAATGTTTTTTATATGGGACTGCAGTTCATTCTCCATGCGACCAATCAGGTCATCAGTTGCCGCGACCAGGCTATCGGGCCTGGCCACAGCAGTATCGCGTGATGAAACCATTATTACAAGGCGGTCTACCATTTTCGAATGCCTGAACACGTCCTGAAGGTTTTCGACACTCGGATCATCCGGAAAAAACTTGGTGATGTCTTCTTCCAGTTGAATTCTTATCGCGCCTGTTCCGAGCAGGCC
>JANNPM010000301.1:0-5757 GCA_031400145.1 Chryseolinea sp.
GGAAGACAATATCAGGGAAGCATTGCACTTCCAGCCACAACATATTTCAGCTTACTCGTTGACGGTGGAAGAGAAAACTACCTTTGGCCGCTGGGCTTCGCAGGGGAAATTCCGGACTATGGATGACGATCAAGCCGCCACGCAATGGCAAACGCTGATAGAGATGCTGACACCGGAGGGATATCTACAATATGAAGTTTCGAATTTTTGCAGGCCTGGGTTCATCTCAATCCATAACAGCAATTACTGGAACGATAGGAAATACCTGGGGATCGGGCCAAGCGCACATTCATATAATGGCGTGAGCAGGCAATCCAACGCGAGCAATAATCATTTCTACACCGATAAGATCCGAAACGGTGATGTATCCGCTGCCGTGGAAATTCTGTCAAGAGTGGACAAGATCAATGAGTATCTGCTCACATCGCTTCGCACGTCATGGGGCGTGGATCTGACAAAGCTTAGAAATGAACTTGGACTGGACCTGGCGTTGGATCAGGAGAAGTATCTGAGCGGTCTTAAAACAAACGGCCTGGCGACCATTCATGAAGGACGGTTCGTTCTCACATCAAAAGGGAAACTACTCGCCGACAGGATTGCTTCCGACCTGTTTGTGCTGCCAGAGTAGACTATCCTTGTGTCAACAAAGTTTCGTACTTTGTAACCCGCTATCATCATGAGAACGGACGAAGAAAAAAAAGTAGTAATGCTCCTGAAGGCCGTAATATTTCATTATCACGGATTGGATGAGGAGGAGAAGAAAGATCTTGTTAAGACTGCAAAGGACCTTGATGCCGAGGAGGAGTATAAATGGGCTCTTGACTTTGTGGCGCAGGACTACTTATCCTCTTTTGATCGCGCGCGAAATTATCTGAATGATATTATCGGCGATTATCCTAAAGAAAAGCGGATAGCGCTCATCAACATGGTATGGCTGGCCAATAATATCAAAGGTTACGTAACAGAAATGGAAGCCACGGCAATGCTCAAGCTGGCGAAGGACTGGAACGTTCAGCGGGAGCTGATAGAACTGGTGCTGAAATAGCTACAAGCTGCTACTCTACCCATTCATCGAAGCCAAAAACTCATTGTTGTTGCGCGTTCCTTTCATTTTAGCCTGCAGGAATTCCATTGCCTCAACGGAGTTCATATCTGCCATATACTTCCGAAGTATCCAGACCCGTTGCAACTCATCTTCCCTCAAAAGCAGATCTTCCCTTCGTGTGCCTGATGCCGGTACATCGATAGCAGGATACATTCTTCTGTTAGCTAATTTACGGTCTAGCTGAAGTTCCATGTTACCAGTACCCTTAAATTCTTCGAAGATCACTTCATCCATCTTGGATCCTGTATCAATAAGTGCAGTAGCAATGATAGTGAGAGATCCTCCGTTTTCGATCTTACGTGCGGCGCCAAAGAAACGCTTTGGTTTGTGTAGTGCATTTGCGTCTACACCACCGGACAGTATCTTGCCAGACGATGGAACGACGGTATTGTAGGCGCGTGCAAGACGCGTGAGTGAATCCAGGAGGATTACAACATCATGGCCACATTCAACCATACGTTTTGCCTTTTCCAGAACGATGGCAGCAACCTTCACGTGGCGTTCCGCCTGCTCGTCGAACGTTGATGCGACAACTTCAGCTTTTACGCTGCGCGCCATGTCTGTTACTTCTTCAGGCCGTTCGTCGATTAGCAAAACAATAAGATAAACTTCGGGATGATTTTCAGCGATAGCGTTCGCGATGTTCTTCAACAATACCGTCTTGCCTGTTTTGGGTTGTGCTACGATCATACCGCGTTGGCCTTTTCCAATAGGAGAAAAGAGATCCAGTATTCGGGTTGAAAGATTATCCGGAGCAGTGCTAAGCCTTAATTTTTCATTTGGAAACAATGGCGTCAGGTATTCAAATGCCACCCTGTCGCGTATCTCTTCTGTAGTCTTTCCATTGACGGATTCAACTTTCAGCAAGGCAAAATATTTTTCACCTTCTTTCGGCGGTCTGATGAAGCCTTTAACTGTATCTCCTGTTTTTAATCCGAATAATTTGATCTGTGACGGCGACACATAAATGTCATCCGGGCTTGCGAGATAGTTATAGTCCGAAGATCTAAGGAATCCGTAACCATCCTGCATAATTTCCAATACGCCTTCGTTGCTGATGGCGCCGTCGAATTCTCGGATGGCCACCCGGAATGGTGGAGCTTTTTCTTCCCGGGGTTCATTCCTGGGCAGACGCAGCTGCTGATCTTCTGTCACCATCGATTCAGTCTCAGGTTCTGAGAGGTTCATTGAAGGGGAAGGATCAAAATTTATTTCCATCGAATCATTCGAATCATCTGAATGAAAGTCCGATTCATCTTTGGGTACTGGTGTTATGGGCGCAACGTTTTCACGTCTTCTGGGACGCATCTTGCGTTCCATGTCCGGCTGTGCTGCAATTGCGGCAGGAGATGCCTGGGGTGAGTTATTTTTCTTTTCTGCGGCGGCTTCGCCTGCAACGGCTTGCTGATCAAGTATCTTATAGATGATGTCTTGTTTCGAAAGTTTTTTGGCGTTCTTCACGCCCATCTCCTCTGCAATTTCCTTCAACTCTGAAAGAAGCCTGACATTCAGGTCGTCAATAGTGTACATGCTGTGATTTAAGGATGAATTGAAATAAAAAATTAGTGAATTTGACTAGGTCAGCTAGGCTGAAATTTTGGTCATGAAAACAACTTACAAGAGAACAAAAATTGATTAATTAGTAGGGCCAGGATTAAAATTCAGAGGCTTGGGATAAAGCCATATGACATTGCAAGTATAGCTACAATTTTACTATTATCAAATCTATAAAATATTTTTATTCCGCTCAAAAAGGGCCTCGCGCACGCAAAAAAACTAATTTTAGCGACTTTATAATGTAACCAACATGCTACAGCTAGGCATAATACGCGATCAGCAGAAGGAAGTACTTGCGGGGCTGGTGAAGAGGAACTTTAAAAATGCCGAAGCAGCGCTTTCAGAAATAGTAGATAAGGACAATTTGCGCAAGGAAACGCAAAGGCAGCTTGACGACCTTAAAGCCCGGGCCAACGCCGATGCAAAGAAGATCGGGGAGCTGATAAAATCCGGAAAGCCCGTGGAGGCCTCAGCTTTAAAAGATTCCATCGGGCAGTCCAAAGAAGTCACAAAAAGCATGGAGGCAAAGTTGTCATCCCTCGAAAAGGAACTTACATCCTTACTCTACAAGATACCCAACGTACCGCATAGCAGCGTTCCTGCCGGCGTTGGTGCGGATGATAACATTATAGTACACCAGCATGGCACGGTCCCTCAGCCGGACAAGGACGCATTACCTCACTGGGAGCTCATTAAGAAGTATGACATCATCGATTTTGAGCTCGGCAATAAAATTTCCGGCGCGGGATTTCCAGTATACAAGGGCAAAGGAGCAAAGTTGCAACGTGCGCTCATTAATTTTTTCCTGGATGAAGCCGCCCTACAACAATACGTTGAGGTCCAGCCTCCTATTTTAATCAACGAGCAGTCCGGATATGGAACCGGACAGCTTCCGGATAAAGAAGGTCAAATGTATTTTGTTGCTGATGACGGACTATATCTGATTCCGACAGCGGAGGTACCCATCACAAATATGTACCGCGATGTGATCGTTACCGAGCAACAATTACCTGTGCGGCATGTCGGGTATACGCCCTGCTTCCGCAGAGAGGCTGGCAGTTGGGGAGCGCACGTACGTGGATTAAACAGGCTGCATCAGTTTGATAAGGTTGAGATCGTGCAGATCCGCAAGGCGGAAGAATCATATGGAGCGTTGGATGAAATGTGCTGCTACGTACAGGGTCTTCTTGAAAAGCTAGAGCTGCCATATCGCAAGCTTTTACTTTGCGGCGGAGATATGGGCTTTAATTCTGCACTTACTTACGATATGGAGGTATTTTCAGCAGCACAGCAGCGCTGGTTGGAAGTTAGCTCAATCAGTAATTTTGAGACGTTCCAAGCCAACAGACTTAAGCTTCGTTACAAGAACGCGGATGGCAAGACGCAACTGCTGCACACACTCAATGGGAGTGCGCTGGCATTGCCGCGCATTGTTGCTGCCTTGTTGGAGAATAATCAGACGAGTAATGGCATCCGTATTCCAAAGGTCCTGATACCTTATACCAAATTTGATATTATCAGTTAATCAATCTAATCATCGGGTCAACGTCTCGAACAATTATTTTATAATGATCGATACTTCCAAGACTATCATTCATTCGCTATCTGTTCATGGCGTCGGCAACCAGCTTAACAATGGTGTGTTAAAACTGGCAGACACACCGTTGTCCCTTGACAATACGTTGCTTACTTCACTATTGCTTACTTACTTGTTGTCTGGCTTTCGTATCCCTGAGTTTTATTCCTTTCGTGAAGATGGGGCTCCTCCGGTACGGCAGGCAGCTATTCGTGTTTTCAACGACAATAAATCGTTACATGACAATTCAGTGATGCTGGCTGAAAGGCTTTATGAGATCACGAAACATCCGAAAATAAAGGCGGGAGAGTTCTATTCGGCATATTTTACGGGCGTCGGCATTGAGGGCAAGGTGTATAATGCGATGGGTTTATTCAAGTCGGAGAGTAAGGAGCACTATTTGAAAGTAAATGAATCGATAAGGAGCTATGAGGTAATTCCTGAGATAGGAATAAATATTAACAAGCTGGATAAGGGGTGTCTTGTCCTTGACGGGCTGGGCGCGACGGATGCTTTAACCGCGGAGACGCAGAGAAGTAAAGATTCCCTAAAGGAGGACAGGGAGCTTTCGGACGGCTATAAAGTCTTGATTCTGGATAATGCAAACCGGTCAGATGCACATTTTTGGAAAGATGATTTTCTGGGTGTAAAACCGACAACAGACGCTTTTCATAAAACGCGCAATTTTATGAATCTCACACGGCAGTATGTAGGCGACCAGCTGGACGAAGAATTCAGCGTGTCCAAAGCCGACAAGATCGATCTGCTTAACCGATCGATGGATTTTTTTAAGTCGCGTGACCAGTTCAATCAGAACGAATTTGAAAAGCATGTGCTTGGCGATGAGTCGGTGATCGAATCGTTTCGTAACTATGAAAGGACAATAACGCCGGGGGATCGTTCCGGCAATTTCGAAATTTCCGCGCAGGCTGTGAAACGTCAGGCACGCGTTTTCAAGAGTGTGCTAAAACTTGACAAGAATTTCCACATCTACATTCACGGAAACCGCGATCTGATCGAGAAGGGGTATGATGCCAACACCAAGAGGCATTATTATAAGATTTATTTTGAGGAGGAAACTTAAAAGGTTTGTAGGCGGCAAGCCTTGTGCACCGGGCTGCCGGAACGAGCAGAAACATTGGTTGATATCTGACCATGTGGCCCCGCCTCCTGCTGATACCCGGCGTTATTCCCAGGCTTGTAGCTTTAAAGCTCAAGGCTTGCATGTCGAAAAATGCTAATTTTATGAAGTAGAACAAAAGCATATGGAAAATCAGAGTTTTGGTAACAGGGTAAAACGCACATCGTTAAGAGTGTTCAAGATCACCATTATCTCACTGGTCGCTATTGCGATCATTGTATTCAGCTTCCTGTACTGGGGTACTTATGAAGACGGCGTCATGGCAGGCAAGGCACATTTCCTTGCCGCGCTTCGCACCGCGCAACAACCCGGGCTCGGTTCCGTGCACCCGATGGCAGGTGCTGCAGGTCATGTTGTTGGCGCGCGATGAAAATTGAC
>JANNPM010000313.1:0-3371 GCA_031400145.1 Chryseolinea sp.
CTTCTTGCCGCCGCTGAGGCTCCCGCTCCGCTGCTCCCCAGTCTATCCACCAGGAGGGGTTGGGGTTTCGATCTGGAATGGGACATCGACGACGCCGGAGCGCCTGAAACAGAGGAAGGTATCCAACGACATATGGAACGACGTATCGACGAATACTTGGTAGACCTAGAGGCGGAGGAAGGGGAGGTAAGCTCCACACAGGAGAAGAAGCGGGCGAAGGAGTCGTTGACATTGTTGAACAAACTCCTGACACGCCGGATAACTGTCAGTGGGCAGTCTTTCTCAGGAACCATGATGAGCTTGGACTTGAAATGGTCACTGAAGAAGAAAAAGATTATTTATTCAAAGCATACGCCCATGAAGCGGATACCAAGTTCAATGCGGGCATAAGACGGAGGCTTGCACCGCTGATGAATAATGATCGGCGGAAGGTAGAACTCCTGCACACGATTTTGTTTTCACTTCCGGGTACTCCTGTATTGTATTACGGCGACGAGATCGGCATGGGGGATAATGTTTATCTGGGAGATAGATTCGGCGTGCGAACACCCATGCAGTGGGATATGAATCAGAACGCTGGGTTTTCGGCAGCAAATCCCCAGCGCCTCTATTTGCCAATCATCACCGATCCTGTTTACCGCCACGAGTCAGTCAATGTTGCAACACAGGAAGAAAATCATTCATCGTTCCTTTGGTGGATGAAAAACGCAATCGCGATGAGAAAACGATTGAATCTTTTTGGTCGTGGAAAGATGAAGTTCATTGAGAGCTCGAACGCGAAAGTGCTTGCATTTGTGCGCTCTCATGAAAATCTTCAAGTAGTTGTTGTCGCAAATCTTTCTCAGTTTTCTCAGGCCGCGATACTTAAGCTCACAGCGTTTAAAGGTTATGACATCACAGAAGTCTTTAGCCAGAACAGATTTCTTAACGTAGGCGAAGGCGATTATTCCATCACAATTGGGCCATACGGATATTTCTGGCTACAGGTCGACGCCGCGGCAAAGCGCGAGAGGTCAGAGGCAAGCGGGGAGTTGCCGCTCGTGAAAACTGATGTTTCCTGGGAGAAGTTGTTTGATCACTATAATGAAGTCAGGGCATTGGAACGAAAGGTTCTCCCGCTCTTCATAAAAAAATGTCGCTGGTTTGGGGGCAAGGCCAAAGTCGTAAGCAAAGTAAGTGTCATTAAAGCGATTGCGTTAAAGGCAGGCGGAGACACGCATTATCTGACTATCGTTGAAGTTCACTATGTGCAGCGTTTGCCTGAGCTTTACTTTTTACCGCTCGCGTTTATCACCACCGAGGGGATGACTGACCGTGTGGAGCATACGGTGCAAAGTGTGGTATGCCGTGCCGATATTCAGGGCGAGGCAGGCTTCATAATGGACAGCACTTACGATAAATTATTTCGTGATTCCTTGCTTGTCAACATGGAAAAAGAAGGCCGCTTTAAGGACGAAGGAAGAGGCGTTCTGCAGTTTAGTGCCAGTGTTTTTGCCAAGATTGATATCGCCGGTGGCGTGGAATCGCGCTTGGTTAAATCAGAACAAAGCAATGCGGCGATTATTTTCAACGACAGATATTTCTTTAAAGTTTACCGGAAGCTTGAACGGGAAATGAACCCTGAGCTGGAGATTGTAAAATTCTTGTCGGAGCATACCAGCTTTCAGAATTCCCCCCGTTACGCCGGCAGCATTGCGTACCACGACAATGAGAATAATGTGATTGTTTTCGGCTTGTTACAAGAAAAAATCGAGAATCAGGGAAAAGCATGGAACATGGCACTTGATGCAGTGGGTACCTTCTACGAGAATGTCCGGGCAAAATACCGGCAAGTTGCTCCTCCGAAGCTCCTTACCAAATATTCAACAAAGTTTGAAGAGGTTCCACCAGTTATGCAGGAACTTATCGGCCGGGAATTATACCAGCGAATGGTCAAGTTGGGCCAGCGCACGGCTGAAATGCATCTGGCGCTGGCGTCCAATGCAACCAATCCTGCCTTCACCCCTGAACCGTTCACTCCGAACTATCAACGGTCGATGTATTCGTCACTTCGAAAACTCGTCCGCGACAGGTTTAACCTTCTCGAAAGTTCGGTCCCCAAACTGGCACCGGATGTGCAGCCTCTCGCGAAACAGGTATTATTGCTGGAGGACAAAATTCTGGAATACTTTAGTGAAGTTCACCGACTTCGAATAAACGGAATGAAGACGCGCATTCATGGCGACTACCATCTGGGTCAGGTTCTGGTTACAGACAGCGACTTTGTTATTATCGATTTCGAAGGTGAGCCTGGATTAACGTTTAGTGAACGCAGGTTGAAAAGGAACCCGCTCAAGGACGTTGCAGGGATGATGAGATCAATCCATTACGCCGCCCTTGCGAAGATATTGCTGAGCAGCAAGAACGATGAACCTCAGTTGCTCGGGTCGTGGGCCGAGCAATGGCAGCATTACGCAGGAAACTTTTATCTGGGCGCTTACATGGAAAGGATGGGAACGAACGGAACATTAACGCATGAGGGTGAGTTATTGCTCCGCACGTTCCTCCTGGAAAAAGCGATATATGAATTGGGATTTGAGCTTGATGGTCGTCCGGAATGGACAGTGGTGCCACTGAGAGGAATAAAATACCTTATAGATCGTGAAAGTGAAATTTGAAAAGTTGCATTGCTTGACGCTATTCACTATTAACATTTGATTTCACTCACTTTACATTAACTATGGCAAAGAAAGTTGTAACTGAGAATATGAAGCAAACTGGCACGGAGGGCTTTACTCTTTTGACTGATTTTGATGTGCATCTGTTTAAATCAGGTAAGCACTTTAAGTTATATGAAAAGCTTGGCGCACATTTCATAAAAAATGCCGAGCGGGAAGGTACATTCTTCGCGGTATGGGCTCCCAATGCAAAGGAAATCTCCGTCATAGGAAATTTTAATGTTTGGCAGCGCGGTGTCCATAATTTACGTCCGCGATGGGATCAGTCTGGAATATGGGAGGGTTTCTTTGCTGATATCAACCACGGGGAAGCCTACAAGTATTCCATCCTCTCCAACACAGGCGAGCTGGGCGAAAAAGCTGATCCTTTTGCATCATTTACCGAAACACCGTCGAAGACCGCCTCCATCGTATGGACGCCTCATTACGAATGGAAAGATTCTGCCTGGATGAAAGCGCGTAAAACTAAGGCAGGGAAGAAGCAGCCTTACTCTGTTTATGAAGTGCATTATGGTTCATGGCGCCGTAAATGGGATGAAGGTGACAACCGGTCGCTTTCGTATGGGGAGATGGCGGATGAACTTGTGGGCTACGTCAAGGATATGGGCTTTACGCACGTTGAATTCCTTCCGTTGATGGAGCATCCGTTCTATG
>JANNPM010000317.1:0-7620 GCA_031400145.1 Chryseolinea sp.
TTTCGATACGCATTTCCGCGCCAAAAGCAAGGCTTAATCCGTGTAATACGCCGGGAAATGATTTTGAAAAGTCAAGGTTGGTACTGTTCTGGGTAAACTGGTGGGTACCTAGATACATGTTAACTGGCGAGTTTGAACCCATGGATGCATTGATTGTATTGATCATCCCAAGACGCATCCTGTTTCTTCCGAAGGTGTTGCTGAAGTCGACGTTGAAGTCACCAATCTTGCTACGGATTCCGATAGTATTGGAGATGTCTGAAGTATTCGACGTCATTTGTGGCCTGAACCCGTTTGGGTACAGCAGATAATTGAACCTGTCTGTCTGTGACGGCCTTCGGAAATAACAGGAAAAGCCTTCCAGGAATTTATAAGACGCGCCTCCAAAGCTATAGAGCGTTGTTTTTTCGTTGATATCATACCCGGCATTATAGAACGTACTGCCGAGTGTAATTGCTGGTAATCCGGCATAAACTGCAAAGTCTTCACGCTCAAGATCCCGGGCATCCATAAGTCCCTCCACCGTTGTTAGCGAACTTGCAAGTGCATCATCCCCTGCCGCCTGGGCAGCTATGAGCTCGGGATTTGTGATAACCGGGTTGCCATTCTTGTCAGTTCGTAGATTTTGAAGGTAGGTGTCGTCATAAAATCCCCAATCATTAATGAATGGCCGAAGGGTACTTCTTCTCTGTGTAACCTGGCCGGAGATGTTGAAATAACCTTTGTCGCCAATCGTGAACCCATAATTAGCATCGAACTGGTAATTGAAGCCATCGGGGTCGCCGTCAATTGTCAAGGGGACGCCATTATTAGTCAAATCATCGCTACGTGGATTTCCTGAATTAAGATAGCCACCACCTGTAAGGCTACCGGTTAGTTTTCCAGTACCTTTTTTAAGGATGATGTTAACAACGCCGGCTACCGCATCAGATCCGTACTGCGCCGCGGCACCATCGCGGAGAATCTCGACTTTATCTATAGCCGATGCAGGGATCGTCATTAAATCAACTGAAGTTGAAGGGCTGCCGACTGCCGTGCCAGTAATAAGCAACGCAGATGTATGGCGGCGTTTACCGTTGATCAGCACAAGAATTTGATTCGGCGCCATGTTCCTGAGTTGAACGGGATCAACGTGTGAATCAAGGTCGCCCCCCTGTGACCTGACTGCATTAAAACTTGGAGCAAGGTATGCCAGCATCTGTGCCAGGTCAATTTGCGGGAGGTCGCCCATAACGTCCTGGATAGAAATAACATCTACGGGTACGGTAGATTCGAGGACAGTGCGGCCGACATTACGCGTCCCTGTCACCACGAGCTCTCCCAACTCGTTGTAAGCCTCTTCCATTTTCACGTTGAATGATGTTGCGTCTCCAACCTTAATCTCCTGAGTCTTCATACCGATAAAACTGAATACCAGAACGTCCTGTGGCACGGCTTCCAAGGAAAATGCTCCCTGTGCATCTGTAACTGTGCCCTTAGCTGTATTGCCCTTGATAAAGACATTCAGTCCCGCTAATGGTTGACCGTCGCCGGTGGCTGTAACTTTCCCAGTAACTGTCTTCTGTTGCGCGTAAGAAATCGTTGCAGGCAACGTCAGGGCTAACATAAGCGAAAAACATAATAATAGAGATCTTTTCATTTTTTATGATCATTAATGTGGGTAGATGGTACGCTTGAAATCATCCGCTATATCAGCGACGATATGCGTATCGTTTAGACAATACAGACTCTTGGTACCCTTTTTAGGAGCACCCAATCTTGATTACCGGAGAAACCGGTGCCGGATACGATTATTTTAGTTTGTCCAATGTCCGCATCGACATGGAGAGCGGTCGTTCACTATTACGTTGAGCTGTAAAAATTTATTGTCATGTGGGTTGGGTTTAGGTTTGGTTTGGGCGTAAAGTTTAAGATCAGGAGGGGGGCTGCGTAACGATTGCAACCGCGCTTAAAATTGGATCGGCGACCAACACTTTTGGCCGCATAAAACGCGCATCCGACAGGTGGTTTGTTTTGCCAACAAGTGTTGTACGGCTCATGGGTGGATCTGGATTTTTCAGCCTCTGATAATCCAACTTACAAAATATTATATCGAAACCAAAAGCATTCTGGCGATTTTAGTAACTAAAATCAGGCTTATCAGAATATTATTCGGCCTGGCAAAATGTCCACAACCGTTTGAAATGGGTAATCAATCGAATGAAAAAAAATATCTGAAATTTGAGCGGCTGGCGGACGAAAGTGTTCGAAAATCGCAATTCGCATGAATTATCATGCGGAGGCGTGCACGTTAAGTTATTCTAGTTTTAAGAGCTTTAAACTGTCACTTGGCTTGGGCGGATACCACCGCAATGCGTCACCGTACACTTTGTACTACCCCTTTAGTGCGCCTCTGATCATTTCAGCAACCGACATGAGCTCAGTTTGCGTCGGAGAAAGCTTCGTACGGGTGAAATTTAGATCGTCGGCGGTGTGGAGCGGTACGAGATGAACATGCGTATGAGGAACCTCGATGCCAATTACGGAAACACCAATCCTCTTACAAGGAATAACACTTTCAATTGCCAGCGCTACTTTCTTTGCAAAGAGGTGCAGACCGCACAACGTATCGTCATCAAGTTTGAAGATATAGTCATTCTCATTCTTGGGGACAACTAAAGTGTGACCATTGACCAGGGGATTAATGTCGAGGAATGCAATAAACCTTTGATCTTCTGCCACAATGTGTGCAGGGATCTCACGGTTGATAATCCGGGTAAAAAGTGTAGGCATGCAAGTATCCTCTTTAACCTAGCTTGTTATTTGGACGACCTCAAATTCCATTTCACCTGCAGGTGTTGTTATTCTGGCAACCTCACCAATCTTCTTGCCCAGCAACCCTTTTCCGATCGGAGACATGGTAGATATTTTCATTGCTTTGAGATCTGCTTCTTCTTCAGAAACGAGCGTATATGTGACTGACGCATTGCTCTTCTTATTCTTGATCGTAACCTTCGAAAGAATTGAGACCTTGGAGGTATCAATATTATTTTCATCCAGAAGCCGAGCGCTGGAAACGAGGTCTTCGAGTTGAGCAATTTTCGCTTCCAGATGTCCTTGTGCATCCTTCGCCGCATCGTATTCCGCATTCTCGCTCAGATCACCCTTGTCACGGGCCTCAGCAATCTGATGAGCAATATCCGTACGCCCCTTAGATTTCAGGTAACTCAATTCGTGCTTCAACCTCTCTAACCCTTCCTTCGTGTAATATGAAATCTTTTTACTCATGACATACCATAATTTCAATGTGATTGCTGTCGCCTGCCCTTAATTGTTTCAACAGTAGACAAAAAAGAAACAACGGCCTCATGACTGAGACCGTTGCCGAAGGACAAAGGTAACACAATATTAAATTTAATGCAACATCATACGCCTACCAACGCTGGAAGGTTCGTCTTGATCTGCTCCAGGATTTCGTCATCAAATTTGGCGAGGTAGAGGGTTTTCACCTTTGACAGCTGATCTACTGTAAGTCCTTTCGCACCGCGGAGATCAGCCTTGTATAAACTTGCGTTCTCAAAATCTGCACCCATCAGGTAGCAATTTTGCAGGTTGGATTCCATCAGGAATGCATTGTTGAAATTCGCTTTGATCAGGAAGGCATTTTCGAAATTCGCTTTAATTAAAAAGGCATCCTTGAAATTTGCGCCACTGGCATATGCGCCTTTCAGGTTAGCCTGATTAAGGTTAGAATTTTCAAAGTTCGTCTGGTTCAGCCTTGCATTCTCGAGAATCGATTCGATAAGGGACGACTGCGAAATATTTGCAGAGTTGATGTTTGACCCTGCAAGATTTGCGTAGTTAAGATTTGTTCTTGGCAAATGGCAATTCACCAGGTTAACCTCGTGAATCTTATGACGGTTCAGACGCTTGATATTACCCACGGTACGGAATGCCGCTTCTTCCGATTCCCACAACCGAAAATCGTCAATTTCATCTTTGTACGTTCTTATACGCCGGCGGATCTCCCCATTATGATTCAACCATACAAGCAGAATACCGATAACAGCAATATCGAATATCATTCCATGGGCCTCCGCCAAAATCTGGGGTATGAAAGTGTCGAACTCGTTCATATAGTAATGAGAGCTCAGTCCGACTACTATGATCGTCACCGCAATGAGTACCAGCGTCGACGTCAGCAATGGTTTTTCAATAATCGAATTAAAACCCTCGTTAACCTTTTTCACACGCTGTTGGAAAAAACTCATACTCCTTACCCGAACTGATTTCTGGATTCACGCTATGGGCAGCGCCTTGATTTTATGGATCAAAGCTACGTTTATTTTTATATGAGATTCAAACGTCCAGCCAGCAATATGGGGGGTGAATATTACATCAGTCCTTTTGCGAAGATAATTGAACGCTTGCGCCTGTAGCGTTGTTAACGTCTCGAGCCTTTCATTTTCCAGCACATCAAGGAAGGCCCCCCTCACTAAACCTGTGTCCATCGCATTCACCAGCGCTGTCAGAGAAACAATCTCACCCCGGGCCGAATTGATTAAAATGATTCTTTTTTTGAAACTTTTGAAATAATTCTCATTTACCATTCCACGCGTTTCCGCCGTCAAAGGTACATGCAAACTTACAATATCAGCCTCGGTAATAATACGCTCAAAGGATGCTTCCTGGCAAAATCCGTCAGAATATCCAGTCTTATATTTATCATAGGCAAGGACGACACATCCAAATCCTGATAACCTTCTTGCGAAAGCATTGCCCATGTTTCCATAGCCGACAATTCCTATAGTCTTACCCATGATTTCCTCGCCGCGATTTCCTTCACGGTCCCATGTCAATTGCTTTACTTCAGCATTGGCCTTGGGAATATTACGCATCAAACTTAACAGCCCGCCAATTGCGAACTCTCCCACCGCATCCATGTTTCCGTCTGAAGCATGCACGACGAAAACTCCTTTTTCTGCGAGATAGGTTTGGTCCAGTATATCCAGTCCCGCTCCAGCCCTGCCGATAAATCGAAGTGTAGGATTATCTCCCAGCAACTCTTTGTCAATTGTCGTTTTGCTTCGAACGATCAATCCTCCGTAACCTGGGAGTATGTCTTTCAAGGCTTCACGCGAAATTGCGGGTTGATAGTCCATTTCCCAGCCTATTTCCCTTAACATAGAAAAAAGACTTTCATGCATGGAATCTATAACAAGGCAGGTGCGGGTTTTCATCAAAGCATTAAATGAACGGTGATAAAGTAAACCGTAAGACCCAGCAGATCATTCGTTGTCGTTATAAAAGGTCCCGCTGCCAACGCGGGATTGAAACCGAAACGGTTAAGTATAAGTGGGGTAATGGTACCAATAAAGGAAGCAAACACGATAACGCTGAACAGTGCCAGGGAGACAACCAGTGACAGTTCGTATTCGCCAAAGAGCAAAACATTCGCGCCAAAGACCAGGAACGAAAGAAAGAACCCATTCAGTAATGCCACAAAGAATACTTTCATCAACCGCTTCCACAAGCCTTCATCGACAAAATCCGGGTTGGCAAGACTCTGTACGACCAAAGACGAAGATTGAATTCCGACATTGCCTCCAGTTGCCTGTATCAGCGGTGTGAAAAAGGCAATCGCTGTTACCCTTGCAAGTTCTGCTTCAAACAATCCCATGAACTTAGCGTTCATCAGTCCGCCTGCGACGCCAATCAGTAACCAGGGTAATCTTGCACGCGTATTCCTCCATACGCTGTCATCCTCTTCTACGTCTTCACTAATACCTGCCATGATCTGACGTTCTTCTTCTGCCTGCTCCGTAATTACGTCTACTATGTCATCGATGGTAATACGACCCACCAATTGCCCCTGCACATTTACTACAGGTATAGATTCCAGGTCATACTTCCTCATCATTTCCGCAACTTCATTGTCGGGGAGATAGGTTTCCACTGCGGCGCCCCCCTTCTCCGTTATGTCTCCAACGATGGTCTTGGCATCAGAAACAATTAGATCTTGTAAAGCAACGCGTCCGAGCAATTTGTCATTCTCGTCGACAACATAAACAGCATAAAATTTATTTACACTTTCCGCCTGCTTCCGGATCTCTTCGACGCACTCCACTACGGTCCAATAGTAGCGTGCCTTTATAAGCTCCTTCGCCATCAACCCGCCGGCAACATTTTCTTCATACCGCAGAAGCTCAGTAACCTGGACCCTCAGTTTAGTTTCGAGACCCGAAAGAACTTGCTCCCTTTCCTTGATGGGTAACTCATTAAGAATATCAGCGGTGTCGTCAGACGCGAGCTGGTTTAACAATATAATGATCTCTGATGGTGTGTAAACCTTTAGAAACTTCTTGCGCGTATCAGTATCAAGGTCGCTGATGATCTCAGCTTGTATCGCGATGGAAAGGAGATCCATCACGTACTTCGATTCGTCTGAATTAAATTCGTATAGCAACCGCGTGATGTCTGCAGGCTTGACGTCTTCCAGTGTCTTGCGAATGAAATCAAGGTCGCGATTGTCCAGCGCCTCCTGAAAACGGTCGCGGAATTCTTTTGTCAATTCAAATTCAACCAGCGGCTGCTGCACGGCTTTTTTCAATTAGAAGTGTGAGGTCGACAAAGGCGTCGACAGACAATTGTTCTGCGCGCTTGTTCATTATTTCAAGCGCGGAAATTTCGGCTGGCAAATTTAGATTTTTTAACGCGTTGCGCAAGGTCTTCCGTCTCGTATTGAACGCTTGCTTGACGACCTGCGCAAAAAGTTTTTCGTCGCATGACAACCGCTCGGTAGCGTTTCGTGTCAACCGGATCACCGCCGACATTACGCGCGGTGGCGGTGTAAAAACACCGGGAGGAACCTTGAACAAATACTCTATGGAATAATACGCCTGCAACAATACGCTCGTGATGCCATACGTCTTTGAGCCTGGCGGTGATGCTATACGCTCCGCGACTTCCTTTTGAAGCATACAAACAACCTGATCAACCTGGTGGCGATTGTCCAACACCTTAAAAAATATCTGAGATGAGATGTTGTAGGGAAAATTGCCAATAATTGAAAAGTTCGAGGCAAAGATTTTTTTGATATCAGCCTCCAGAAAATCCCCTTCAATGATGGCAGGACGAAGAGCAGGAAAGTGCGCATGGAGATATGCAACTGAATCGCGGTCGATTTCAATAACTTTGAAAAGTAAGCCACTTTGCTTTAGCAGATAAACAGTCAGTACGCCCATTCCGGGACCGATCTCAAGCACACTTTGGCCTTCACCTTTCAGGATCAACGACTTCACAATGCGTTCTGCGGTATGCTGGTCGTGAAGAAAATGCTGACCTAGCGACTTCTTCGGCCTTACGTTGAACATGCTTGCTTGGACATAGATCCGGCACAATCTACAAGGAACAAATAGATATTTTGATTAAATCGCTTAGTAATTGAATCTGATCCATGACTCAACCACATAAACCGCGTGTTGGCATTACACTTGGAGACCCGAATGGCATAGGGCCTGAGGTTGTACTGAAGGCCCTATCCGACAATAGACTGCTGAATATTGCTACACCGGTAATCTACGGATCCGCGAAGGTTTTATCATTTTATAAGTAGCTCCTGATCATAGAAGAGTTCAATTA
>JANNPM010000386.1:0-2700 GCA_031400145.1 Chryseolinea sp.
GAAAGGACCATCTCATGTCAGTTGCTGAAATATCTAGAGGTTGGCGAGGGAAAGCTGCCAACATGCTTTTATGGCTGGCTGTACTATCCGGTTTCGCGCTGTCAGTTGCCTCTTTTTTTAAGATCTGTTCTATCTCGTGCAGCGAAGTCAGCAATTACAGTATATTCGGTTTGGATTTTGGCCTGTTCGGGATAATCTATTTTACGATCCTTTTAAGCATTTTAACCATGCGGCAGCGATTATACTGGGCGGGCTGGATTGTGGTAATGCTTCTGTTTTCTTCTGCCGGTGCTGAAGCCCGTTTCATCTGGATCCAGAAATATGAGATAGGGCAGTGGTGCCCAGTTTGTCTTGCAATTGCCTCGGCAGTATACATCGCTTGCATTGCAATTACCGTAGATACATTCCTAAACTACAAAGCAAAAGGAGTAGGTATGAAGTCGAAGTTTATTTCCATGATGATCGCAACGGCATTTTTTGCCTTTGGTCTTGGTGTGGCAGTTCTTGGCGTCAAAAAAGTAGCTGACGCAGCAGAGTTGGATCTTTTTCTTGGCAAAACTTCCAGTACTACTACGGTTTATTTTGTCAGTGACTGGTTCTGTCCGGCTTGTATAAAAATAGAGCCGGTTATAGATGATATGTTTCCTGCCGTGGCCAAGTTGGCCAGAGTAAGTTTCGTAGATTTTCCCATCCATAAGGAAACTATTAATTACACCCCTTATAATCTCCAGTTTCTGGCTTTTGAAAAACGTAAGTATATCAACCTGCGCAAGGTGCTTGCCGAATTGGCTCTCAAGACCAAGAAACCTACCGATGCTGCTGTGCAGGCGGCAGTCGCCCCGCTGGGCGTAAAGTTGCGTACACTGAGCAATTCGGATGTACTTTATGGCATGCAGGCGAATCTGATGGTTTACAGGGGTTATGATGTCAGTGCCACCCCATCGGCAGTGATTACAAATTCCAGGAATAAAAAGACAAAAACGCTGGTTGGCGACCAGATCAGTGAGCAGGCTGTAAAAGCAGCAATTGTTGAAGTTGAAACTAAATAGCCAAAAACGGGCAAGTAGATAGGATTTTTAAATGACCTCCCGACATATCCACGTGGCCTGTGCCATCATCGAGCGTGACGGCCTTGTGTTGGCAGCACAGCGAAGCGCAGCCATGATTCTGCCTCTGAAATGGGAATTTCCGGGCGGCAAGATTGATCCGGGTGAAAGTCCGCAGGATTGCCTGAAGCGGGAACTGGTTGAAGAGATGGGTGTTTGTATAAACATTGTAAAATCATTGTCGTTAACTACACACCACTACCCGACCTTTACTGTCACACTCTACCCCTATATTTGCTGTATTGCATCAGGCGGAATTGTACTGCACGAACACTCCGCCATTGACTGGCTTTTGCCGGCTGATCTGTTGAGACTGGATTGGGCAGAGGCCGACGGGCCGGTGGTTGAGGAATATCGTAATCAAATGCAGTGAAAGGAGTTTATATGAACAGCATCAGAATGATAGTGCTTCTTTTCATATTATCAACCCTTAACGGATGTGCCTTTGTAAATATACCACTCGTGCAGCCTGCTCTTCCACTGGAAGAGCAGGTGTTGGAAGGTGACGGTGCAAAAAAGATACTGTTGCTGGATATCAGCGGTACGGTGTCCGAACAGGAAAAGAGTGGCGGTCTGATGGGGCAACGCTTGCCTTCGATGGTTTCACAGGTGCGTGAGGCACTGCAAAAGGCTGAAAAGGATAAAGAGATTGCCGGAGTGATACTGCGCATCAACTCGCCGGGCGGGAGTGTTACCGCCAGTGATATCATTCATCACGACATTAGCGAGTTTCGCAAACGCAAGAAGGTTCCGGTACATGCCTGTATCATGAGCGTAGGTGCTTCCGGCGGCTATTATATTGCAGCTGCTTCAGACCAGATAACGGCCCACCCCACGGCTATAACCGGCAGTATCGGGGTGCTGCTGATGAAGTTTAACGTGGTCGGACTGATGGGTAAGATCGGTGTGGAAGAGCAGTCGGTGAAATCCGGTGACAAGAAGGATATCATGTCACCTTTCCGTCGGGCTACACCGGAAGAAGAAAAGCTTGCGCAGACAATTATTGACCAGTTCTATGGTCGTTTTCTGGATATAATTATGGCGAGGCCGGGTAATGTGCTGTCACGGGATGAGTTGCTCAAGCTGGCGGATGGTCGTATATACACTGCCGGACAGGCCCTTGAAAGTAAGCTGATCGATAAGACCGGCTACCTGGATGATGTCATTGGGAGTGTACGAAAACAGGTTGGCGATGAAAGGGCCAGGGTCGTCAGTTATTATCGTCCCGGCAATTTGAAAGGGAGTATCTATGCCGGCGCTGAAGCTAAAGAGGGGCTGACTGAGATGCTGGGCGGAATGGATGCCATATCAGGCGGGAGCTTTATGTATCTGTGGAAGCCTTGAAGGTTGCTGATAATTAACAACTACTTGAATTATGCTTGTTTCTGTGGTTTCAACCGATATGCATGACGCCGAGAGAAGCCCTTTCATGGTTTGTATAAGAGCTGTAAGCCGAATCTCCATAAAGTGCCACGGCTACCCAGTGTTTATCTCTTACAATCGCCACTTTGAGCTTCAGGCTGGTATCAGTTCCTAAGTCGCTGATTATACCTTTCAGGGCATCTAGACCTGCATGAACAATAGCATGAACTTG
>JANNPM010000370.1:0-2850 GCA_031400145.1 Chryseolinea sp.
CGTGATACCCAGTACGCTGGTAAACGATCCGCCGTCAATTGACGATCAGCGACTTCATATTGTAGAAGGTGCTCAAGCCGGGCTCTCTGCCGGTATCGTTGTAAGCAACGATGATCACGGAATTAATCAATATATCATAAAGCAGGCTGAAATCTTGAAATCCGGCGCTCCATTTCCTTCTGATGCTGTTATTAATGCTACAACGCTTTTCTCTATCCATCAGCCTACAGGTGAACTTCGCGTGAATGACCCTACGCACCTTTTGGCTGTAAATGGTCCGGTTCGGCTCACCGTGGAAGTAAGGGATGCACAAGGACTATTTGATCAGGCAATTATTACCGTCGACATTGATGATTTGGCTGTCTCAATTGACGAAACTGTTGCGGTAGAATGGACTTCCGGGACTGCGATGCCATATGGAACCAGTGAAGCCCAAGGTATCACGCTTGGAAACAAATGGTATGTATTCAGCGGCTTTGATGGCATAAAGTACACGCAGGCCGACCTTTTCACGCCTACGGCGCGCGCCTATGTTTATGACTTTATTTTAAAAACATGGTCCTCAATTAAAGCTGTGCCGGCTATGCATCAGGGAACGTCATACGGAGGCGTCACGCACAGCGGGTTTGCAACTGATGGGACAGATATTTATTTCGCCGGCGGCTTTACTTCGAACGCAAGCGGCGATGGTCAAATTTTTGGAACCATAAACGCGTTCAAATACATTGTCGCTGAGGATCGTTATGTCGCCCTGCCAAACTTTCCCGGCGGCAGGGCATCGGGTGAGCTTGAGTACATTCAGGGAAAGCTCTACTACGTGGGTGGCACCAATGTGACCAGGGATCAGGACCAGAGTGATCTCTTTGTGCTAGATCTTTCAAGCCTGCAATCAGGGTGGGTAAAGAAGGCCGCAATGCCGAATCCAAGAAGCCACGCGGGAACAGCGGTGATAAATGGGAAAATATATGTCGTCGGCGGGCAGCATGAGCATGACGAGCAGGCCATCCAACAGGACGATGTTCACATGTATGACCCTCTCCTGGACAAATGGTCGAAAGTCACGGACCTGCCTGACCTTAATGAGGCTTCTGCTAGTTCCGCGAAAAGCCATATTTCCGGAGCGACTTTTAGCTATGGAGACAAGATCTATGTTATTGGGGGAGAGTACGAACACGGCGGGCCTTACTCGAAAGCTGTCCTCGCGTATGAACCTGCAGAGGACCGGTGGATCAGATATTCCGATTTACCTTCATCCATTGCCTCAGGCGTTGCCGGTATCTTCGATGCGACACTTTATTACAGCTCCGGGTTATTTAGAAATTCGACTTTGAAGGGTGTCTTGCCAACGGAAAAGCCTTTTATAAGAGGCTCGGATCCAGGTAATTCCGTCGACGTCGATGTTAACAGTTCCATTACTGTCAATGATATTTTTTTTCCGAACATTCAAGGGAACAGTCTTGACGTTTCCAGTATCAATACTGATAACATTAAGTTATTTAAGCTGGGAGAATTTGAAAGCGAAAAGGAGGAAGTGCCGGGAGGGATCAGTAGTATATCCGCAGGTGGTGACGCCTTTTCTTTTAAACCCGATAGTCCGCTCATACCTTTTGCACGCTATTTATTCCAGGTTTCTGACCAGCTTAAGCTACAAAATGGCCTTACCTTTTTGCCTTACGAAATCATCTTCTCCACCGGGAGCGGCGATGAAGTTCCTTTGCCGCCAGATTTGGCCGCAGTGCACTTTACCAATGTAGAAACTTTCAGCAACGACAGCAGTACTTTCGATGGATTTACTTCGCTGGTTGTGGGTCCAGACAGGAAGTTGTATGGGAGCACGGCAACCGGACAAATAAAGCGATGGAGCATGCAGTCTGATGGGTCCCTGACCGGCGCAGAGGTTTTTAGTCCGTTGCTAACGTCCAGTCGACCTGATGCCGATGGCGTTGTAGAGCCTCGCATAATCATTGGAATGGTATTCGATCCACTGGCAACTGCAGACAGCTTGATTCTCTATATTTCGCACAGCAAGCTTATTGATTTCACGTCACCCGCCCTTTCGACCGACCCGCCTTACGACTGGGATGGGAAAGTAAGCAGGCTCACAGGGGATAGCCTTCAAAACCTTCAGGATGTTGTTGTCCGCCTTCCTCGGTCTTCAAAAGATCACCTTACCAACAGCATGGCCTTTCATCCATCTCACAACAGGTGGTTGTTTATCAGTCAGGGTAGTAACAGCGGCGGAGGTGAACTTGATCCTACCTGGAAGAAAAAGGAATCTCTTCTTTCTGGAGCTATACTAAAACTAGACCTGAATAAATTACCGTCCACGTTACCCCTTGATGTTGGAACTACGGACGATATATCAGTTATCAATAATGCACCCTCGCTCATCTACAACATGTCCGACGGTACATACAATCCATATTCCGATAGTTCGCCTGTGACGATCTATGCCACCGGCATTCGGAATGCATACGATCTGCTCTTCCATTCAAATGGTGAGCTGTATGTGCCCACCAATGGGACGGCGGGTGGGAACAATACACCGGCATCGTCCGATTACCTTGGCATACGGCGGATAGATGGCGTTAACTATGATCATGTTAAATTTCCTTTTGTTCCAAAAACAGTCGCCAATGAAAATCAGAAGGACTGGTTATTCAGAGTTGTTGAAGGCGGATATTACGGCCATCCAAATCCTTACCGGGGCGAGTTTGTTCAGAACCACGGGGGAATTTCGTATAGCGGCGTCCAGGCTTGCTCGATCGGCATGTGCACGGTGTCGAGGCGGGCCAGGACCTGGTCGAACTGAGCCAGCGCCTCGGGCAGGAGGCGCAATTCGAGGTAGGC
>JANNPM010000454.1:0-3075 GCA_031400145.1 Chryseolinea sp.
CATACCGTTGTCTGATACCGTGATAATGACATCCTCTCCTTCTCTTTCTGTCTTTACAAATATGCCAGGTGCTTGTGACGGTGATTGATATTTAATGGCATTACTCAACAAATTGAAAAAAATGCTTCGAATGTTTTTTCGTGAGAAGCGAATCTCTGGTTCATTGAGATCCGTTCGTATGGACGCCTGACTTCCAATAATTTTTTCCCGCAATACCATTTCAACCTCCCTGATCATTTTGTGGAAACTAATGGCTTCTGTAGGTTCTTTGTAATCACCTTCTACCTCAGTGACCTCGGACAGCTCGTCGATTATTTTCCGCATGCCTTTGACGGCCTTGTCAAGCATTACCGCAATCCTTTTTTGCTCATTGGCATCGTGTGCCGATTCGGAAAAAATTGGTATAAGCGATTCGATGTTTCCGAGTGGGGCTTTGAGGTCATGGGAGACCGAAAAAATAAAAGTCTCGTGAGCGGCATTCATCCGTTCTAACTCCTTTATATCCTGAATGCGTTCCGTTATATCAACAAATGTAATGATGACTCCGTTTTGCTTGTTTAGTTTTCGGATAATATATGGAACAATGTTCATTTGAAACCATCTCTGATCTGTAGTTTGAATCTCCTTTTCATAGATCTCACCTGTATTCATCACCTCCTGAACATTTTCAATCAACGTCGAATGTCTGATGTTATCCACCAATTCGATCATAGGCCTTCCAATATGGACAGGGGAGAACTTGAATTGTGTCATTGCAGGCGGCGTGTATTTTCTCAAGATCAGGTCGGCGTCAACGAAAAGTTGTGGAATGATGGTATTGACGAAATAGTTTTCCAATTCCTCATTAAGTCCAATAAGTTCTTCAACTTTCTCTTTGCTTTTTAGTTCCTCTTTTTTCATCGCGATGGCTTCATTAAGATAATTTTTATCAAACGACTTCTACACCTTACACTAACCTTCCTCTTCCCTACGCTTCAAATGAAATGCAAGCTCAATTATTGAAAACAAGAACAAAAGGTATCCATAGAGTTCAAGACTTTCTTCGGCAACATTTTTTACAGTTCTTGAGTAGGAGGTTTCCATGACTGATTTCCAGAAAACCGATCGGCCAAACAACCGGGAAAAGATAAAAATCGTCACTAACGCAAGAGATAAGACGGCATAACTTTTGGTCATCGTATAATTGGAAAATTCCTGCCGTAAATATTTCCTTTCCCTGAATGCTTTAAAGAGAACAATGCCTAATACAGCAATAACGGGTATTTGCCACGTGCTATGGCCAAGGTATTCTTCGAAATAGACGTCCTGTTCACGAAAAAACGCCATGGCGATCACGCCTGTTAAGAAAAATAAAATGTTTTTGTAGGGATGTTGCGGCTTCCGCTTGTACAAGACTAAGCATAGAAAACCGGAAATCACGAGCAGCAAAGACTCGGCAAATTCCACATAGGAATGTTCGCCGAATTTGACCGCCGCATTGTCGTGGGCCGCCGCAAACCTCAAAAATTCAGCAAGGACATATGCGGCCGCACCATATGCAATGAGCCGTACTGCCTCGGAAATGGGTATGATTGGGCGTTTAATGTTTTTCATGGTGGCACTTTATGACAAACTTTTTTCTTTAGTTGCAATGTGAAATCCTGCGCTGCTTCACGACGCTGTCAGATGTCCGAGACGCCAGATGTTGGAACTCCATTTGTCAAACAATTTAAGATCAAAACACTTGGCGGAAGATGGTGCGTGAAGCCGCAGAGTCCTGAGACAAGAGACTCACGCCGCGGACATGCACAATTTCCCGTTTCGGAGACTTTGAAGCTTGAGGCGTGCAGACAAAAGAATTTAAAACCGCTTGCGCTTTTCGCCGAATTTTGACTTGCTGCCAAAGGCGGGGCGGCCTCGCTTAAAGTCGCGGGTAGACTCTGCCCTTGCTGGTGACCTTTCCTCCGTTAACTCCACGCGAACCTGCCTTCCTTTATACTCTATGGATTTAAAGCCTTTTATAATGTCGTCGGTCTTCTCTTTTTCCGCTTCAAAAAAGGAATACGCTCCCTTTACCTCTATCCTTCCGATATTTTTTCCGTCTACGCCCGATACATCGTCAATCAACGCGAGCAGATCGCCTTTTTCAAGGCCATCCATTTTACCAAGGTTGATAAAGAAGCGACTGCCCAGTGCGCGATCGCCGCCACCTGCGTCACCGCCCGACTTACGGTCATCAATATTGAGATCCGGAGCATTGCGATAATACTCCAGAAATCGATTAAACTCTATCGAAGCAAAGCGCTTGATCAAATCCTGTTTAGAAACGTCTTTCAATTCCTCATATACAGCAGGCAGGAATTCGCTGATCTCACTTTCGTTAACCTTCACCTCCCGCACCTTATGCATAAGCGCGAGCAACTGGCGCTGACACACTTGCGCACCGGTAGGGATCATCATTCTTTTAAATGTCGAGCTTAAGTTCTTCTCAAGCTGACGCACGCGTCCCATCTCTCGCCTGGAGATCATGGCAATTGAAATGCCCTTCTTTCCTGCACGAGCGGTTCTACCGCTCCGGTGGGTATAGAACTCCATTTCATCCGGCAGGTTCATATGGATTACGTGGCTGATATCTTCCACGTCAATTCCACGTGCAGCCACGTCGGTAGCTACCAGAATCTGTAGGGACCGCTGCCTGAACTTTATCATGACGCGGTCACGTTGCTGCTGCGTAAGGTCACCATGGAGCGCATCCGCATTGTAGCCGTCCTTCATCAACATCTCGGCTATACGCTGAGTATCGATCCTGGTACGGCAAAAAATCAATCCAAATATCTCCGGATTATCATCCAATATCCGCTTTAAAGCGAGGTATTTGTCCTTTTCGTGTATGAGCACATAATGATGCTCGATGTTAACGTTCCCTGTATTGCGCTCGCCCACGGTGAGCTCGTAAGGATCGGTCATGTAGTTTTTCATGATCGATTTTACCTCGCGCGGCATTGTAGCGGAGAAAAGCCAGGTTTGTTTGGTATCTGGTGTAAATGAAAGGATTTTGTCCAGGTCTTCTTTGAATCCCATGTTAAGCATCTCGTC
>JANNPM010000512.1:0-15466 GCA_031400145.1 Chryseolinea sp.
GAGCAGGGCGCCGATGTGGTAATTGCTACTCCGGGCCGGCTAATTGCCCTGCTGGCGACGGGAAAAATTGTGCTGGATCACCTGGAGCATCTTGTACTCGATGAAGCAGACCGGATGCTGGACATGGGTTTTTATGATGACATTGTGAAGATCATTAATTACCTTCCCAAGGAGCGTCAGACGGTGCTCTTCTCCGCCACCATGCCACCCAAGATCAGACTCCTTGCCACCAAGATTCTGAATAAGCCGGTTGAAATAAATATCTCTATCGCAAAACCCGCAGCAGGAATTCTTCAGCAGGCTTATGTGGTGTATGACGCGCAAAAGCCTGCGTTGATAAAACATCTGCTTAAGGCTAATACGTGGAATAGCGTGATAGTCTTTGCGTCAACAAAAGAAACAGTGAAGAAGCTTGACGTCGCCTTTCAACGGGCCGGTTTGCCGGCAAAAGCTTTTCATTCGGATCTTGAACAACCGGAGCGCGAGTTAATCCTGCGCGCATTCAAGAACAAGCAGATCAATATGCTTATCGGCACAGACGTGCTATCTCGCGGTATCGACGTGGAGGGAATAAGCCTTGTCATCAATTTCGATGTTCCGCCAGATCCGGAAGATTACGTTCATCGCGTTGGCAGAACGGCCCGGGCAGAAACTACCGGAACTGCAATTACTTTTATTAACGAGAGGGATCAGAACAAATTTCATAGCATAGAAAGCCTGATAGGCAATACCATCTCCAAGCTTCCGTTGCCTTCATCAATTGGCGAAGGGCCAGCATATGAACCTCGGTCGAACAAGCCTAGCAAAGGTGGCAGTAGCGGAGCTCAGCGCCGACGGCCATTTAAAAGAGATGCGAGGAAGCGGTAGGTTGTGAGGCCTTGGCAGCTGACGGAACAGTCGTGGCGCAGTGATTTATAGCGCGTACGCATAAATAGTAATCCATACATTGAGTGTTCGTCACCCCGACTTCTTCTTTAGCGCAGACAACACCTCATTAAGCTTCAACAATGCCTCCACCGGGCTAATCGTATTGATGTCGATGTTGGTTAGCAGGCTTTGGATCTCCGTAAATCTTGGATCACTTGCGAAGAGACTTAACTGATGAATGGGTGGCGGAAGATCGCGCATCTTTTCCGTATCGTTCTTGTGTTTATCACGCTCCAGGAAATGAAGAATTTCATTTGCACGCAGTACGATCTTATTAGGCATACCCGCCAGCTGGGCGACATGGATACCAAAACTGTGTTCACTCCCGCCTTGCTTTAGTTTGCGCATGAAAATGATTCTGTCACCAACCTCCTTAACAGATACATTAAAATTCTTAACCCTCACGAGGTCCTCTTCCAATTGATTTAACTCATGATAATGAGTAGCAAATAACGTCTTAGGCTTAAAGTCTTTATGGTTATGAAGGTATTCTACAATTGCCCAGGCAATAGAAACGCCATCGTACGTACTTGTGCCCCGGCCAATCTCGTCCATAAGGATAAGACTTCTGTTACTGAGATTATTGATGATGCTTGCAGTTTCAGTCATCTCTACCATGAACGTCGATTCACCACGCGACAGGTTATCTGAAGCACCCACACGCGTAAACACCTTATCGACGATCCCCAGGATTGCAACATCGGCAGGTACGAAGCTGCCTATCTGGGCCATCAGGACTATGAGTGCCGTCTGGCGAAGAAGCGCAGACTTCCCTGCCATATTCGGCCCTGTTATGACGAGCAACTGCTGTTTGTCATTGTCCAGATAAATATCATTCGGAACATAGGTTTCATCTATTCCCAACCTGCGCTCAATAACGGGGTGGCGCCCCGCCTTTATATCCAATACAAGCGATTCGTTGATTTCAGGTTTATTGTAGTGATTGGTCCTGGCCGTTGCCGCAAAGCTCATCAGACAATCCAACTGAGCAACTACACGCGCATTTTGCTGGATGTGAGGAATGAATTCCGAGGCCGTAGTGACGAGGGCATTAAATATCCGCTGTTCAATGACGACCAATTTATCCTCCGCATGAAGTATCTTTTCCTCGTATACCTTTAACTCTTCCGTAATATAGCGCTCTGCGTTCACCAAGGTCTGCTTGCGAATCCAATCCGACGGAACCTTATCTTTATTTGCATTACTTACCTCGAGATAATATCCAAAAACTTTATTGTATGAAATCTTCAGTGAATTAATGCCTGTTCTTTCGATCTCGCGTTTTTGGATCTGCAGCAGATAATCCTTTCCTGAAAAAGCGATCTGCTGTAGCTCATCGAGTTCCAGGTCAATCCCACTTTTTATCAGGCCGCCCAAATGAGATGCTATGGGGGCATCGTCGCGAAGTTGCTCTTCAATTTTTCCTGTAAGAAATTCGCAATTGTGAAGCTGGTCACCCAACTTTTGCAGCACAGCAGCATTATGATGACTTAAAGCCTGTTTCACTGGCGCAAGACATCGTAACGACCGCATAAGCTGTATGAGCTCCCGTGGATTAATCCGGTTAACTGCTACCTTGGAGATAAGTCGCTCTAGGTCCGCCATGTGCCTTAGGCAGCCTGTGAACTTTTCGAGCAGCTGGAGATCTTTATAAAAAATCTCCACGATAGCCAGCCGTTCCTGTATAAGCTCCTTTTCCTTTAAGGGCAAGACCATCCATTTTCGCAAAAGGCGCGATCCCATCGCCGTGAGCGTGTGATCGAGTACTTCAATCAAGGGCGTGCCGCCGTCTTGCTGGGGTGTAATAAGTTCGAGGTTACGTATGGTGAACTTGTCCAGCCACACGTATTTGTCCTCATCGATGCGCGATATGGATGTAATGTGAGAGGTATCCTTGTGTTCCGTATCTTCCAGGTAGTGCAGCACGGCGCCAGCCGCGATGATGGCTTCTCCCAGGCCATCAATGCCGAAGCCCTTCACAGAAGCCGTCTTAAAGTGTGCAATGAGTTTTTCATGCGCGTAATCAAAACCGTATACCCACTCGTCAAGACAAAAAATACAATATTCGTTTTGAAGGAGCGCTTCGAAATGAGCGCGCGATTTTTTGCTGAATATTATTTCTGAAGGTGCAAAGCCCTGAAGGATTTTGAGCACATACTTTTCATCACCCTGCGCCGCATAAAATTCCCCCGTCGAAAGGTCCAAAAAAGCGACGCCGTAAGCATTGCCTCCTCCGGAAATCGACGCCAGAAAGTTGTTTTGTTTACGGTCTAGTACGTTGTCGTTGAAAGAAAGTCCCGGGGTTACTAACTCTGTTACTCCTCGTTTCACAATACCCTTAACAGACCTCGGGTCTTCGAGCTGGTCGCATATCGCAACCCTGTAACCTGCGCGGACAAGCTTGGGGAGATACGAATCCAAAGAATGATGCGGAAACCCCGCGAGTTCAATTTCGGATGCCGATCCGGCGCCTCGTTTTGTCAGAACTATGTCAAGCACTTTGCTGGCAGTAATGGCATCCTGACCAAAAGTCTCGTAAAAGTCTCCAACACGAAACAATAACAACGCACCAGGATGCTTCGTCTTAATGGCGTTGTATTGCTTCATTAGCGGCGTCTCTGCAAAAGTGGTCATCGTTGCCATAGTCGCAATTTAGACGTTACACACTAGAAATTTCCTTCCTCTGTATTGAAATGCAATAGAAAAACCTGCTAATCAAAATTGGTTTGTTATGGCGGCAAGGTATTCGCGCCTAAAGCTTACTTTTGAGGACATGAAGAAAAGCCTGGAGGCGTTGGGCCGGATCTCCGTGAGTGAGTTCAAGGAGTCGCCAAAAACGCCGGTTTGTATTTTACTGGATAATATCCGGAGCCTTCACAATGTTGGTTCAGCCTTTCGCACTGCCGATGCTTTTCGCCTCGACAAGATCATTCTCACGGGGATCACAGGCACTCCACCTCACCGCGAAATCCAGAAGACGGCACTGGGCGCAACGGATTCCGTAACTTGGAGCCATGTAAGCAGCCCCATTGATGCCGTTAAAACTCTAAGATCCGAAGGCTATCAAATTGTGATCGTAGAACAAACGACAGCCAGCATTCCGTTGCAGTTATTTCGGCCTGCGCCGAATGAGAAATACTGTCTTGTCTTCGGCAACGAAGTCGAAGGCGTAAGTACGTCGCTCGTAGGTGAAGCGGACGTCGCTTTGGAAATCCCCCAGTCCGGCACGAAGCATTCATTAAATGTTTCCGTCTGTCTGGGTATCGTGGTGTGGGACATCTTCCAAAAGTTAAATTTTTTTATCGCTGGGTCTGCTCCGTCCTGGACTCCTGAAAGGATATCCTCTTAAATTTTGCACATTTGCCCCTATAATAATTTGATCAGTGCCTGACCGATATACCCAACGCGGGGTGTCCGCCTCCAAGGAAGATGTCCATCTAGCGATCAGCAAGCTTGATAAGGGTCTGTTTCCACAGGCATTTTGCAAGATTGTTCCCGATCATTTGGGAAATGACGAGGCTTTCTGCACTGTAATGCACGCTGACGGCGCGGGCACGAAATCATCTCTCGCTTATTTATATTGGAAAGAGACCGGCGATTATTCCGTATGGAAGGGGATAGCACAGGACTCCATCATCATGAACGTAGATGATCTCCTTTGCGTGGGCGCAACGGGGAATCTATTGCTTTCATCAACAATCGGTCGCAACAAAAATCTTATCCCCGGAGAAGTAATATCTGCCCTTATCAATGGCACAGAAGAAATACTCGAAATGCTTCGCTCGCACGGTCTGGAAATTATCAGCACCGGTGGAGAGACTGCCGACCTTGGTGATCTTGTAAGGACCATTGTCGTCGATAGCACGGTCGTTGCCAGAATGAGGCGTGATGAAGTAATTGACAATAGAAGAATTGCGGCCGGCGATGTAATTGTCGGCTTCGCCTCCTCTGGCAAAACTTCTTATGAAGACTCTTACAACGGTGGGATGGGAAGTAACGGACTCACCTCCGCGCGCCACGACCTGTTCCATAAAGATTACGCAGAACAGTATGCTGATTCGTTTGATGCGCACGTTCCCTCGTCGCTTGTGTATACCGGACGTTATCATGTAACCGATGAAATCGCAGGCCTTCCGTTGAACATTGGAAAGCTGGTTCTCTCGCCCACCCGCACTTATGCACCTGTAGTGACCCAGGTACTAAGCACAATGCGGAAAGAAATTCATGGTATGGTTCACTGCAGCGGTGGCGCCCAGACCAAAGTGCTGCACTTTATTAATAATAATCTCCGGGTTGTGAAGAACAATCTGTTTGACATACCACCTTTGTTTCAAATGATTCAACAGGAAAGCGATACGCCCATAAAAGAGATGTACAAGGTCTTTAATATGGGCCATCGCATGGAGTTATACCTGGAGGAAAAGTTTGCGTCTTACGTCATTGCTATCGCCGCGAATTTTGATCTCGATGCCAAAGTAATCGGTCATGTCGAATCTGCCGACCGCAAATCCGTATTCATTAAAACTATCCACGGTGAATTTATTTACGAATGACTAGCTAAGGCCGGTCATTGTTTATCACTTCAGAATAGAACGTGAAATTACCATCTTCTGAATTTCCGTCGTTCCTTCATAGATCTGCGTGATCTTGGCATCGCGCATAAGTCTTTCAACATGATACTCTTTGACATATCCATATCCACCGTGTATCTGCACTGCCTCGGTGGTAACTTCCTGAGCGATTTGAGAGGCAAATAGTTTTGCCATTGCGGCCGCCTTTACGAAATCCTGCTTTTGATCTTTTAACCATGCGGCCTGATGAACCATTAGCCGTGCAGCATCTATCTTTGTGGCCATTTCAGCAAGCTTGAATTGAATCGCCTGATGTTCTACGAGCGTTTTGCCGAACGCCTTTCGTTCCTTTGCATATTTTAATGCCAGCTCGTATGCACCGGCAGCTATGCCCAGGGCTTGTGCGGCGATGCCAATACGCCCACCGTTAAGGGTCGTCATGGAAAATTGAAATCCGAACCCATCTTCTCCGATTCTGTTTTCCTTTGGCACAACAACATCATTGAACATCAGCGAATGCGTGTCTGAACCGCGGATACCCATCTTATCCTCCTTCTTGCCGATTACAAATCCTGACATTCCCTTCTCGACTATGAGCGCATTGATGCCCTTATGTTTTTTCTGGGCATCGGTCTGGGCGATGACGATATAAACATCGGCGGTGCTCCCGTTAGTGATCCAATTTTTTGTTCCATTCAACAGGTAATGGTCGCCCTTATCCTCCGCTGTTGTTCGCTGGCTTGTTGCATCGGATCCCGCCTCGGGTTCCGAAAGGCAAAATGCTCCAATGCCCCGGGCCGCCAGCGGTTTTAAGTATTTATCCTTTTGATGGTCGGAGCCGAAACTTTCCAAACCCCAGCACACCAAAGAATTGTTTACTGACATGCATACGGACGCTGAAGCATCGATCTTGGATATTTCCTCCATGGCAAGCACATAGGATATTGAATCCATACCGCCCCCGTTGTATGCAGGGTTCACCATCATTCCAAGAAACCCAAGCTCACCCATTTTTTTGATCTGGGCAGCAGGAAACTTTTGATTTGTATCGCGCTCAATAACGCCTGGGAGCAGATCCACCTGGGCAAATTCACGGGCGGCATCCCGCACTGCCAGGTGCTCTTCGGTAAGCTGAAAATTCATACTGGTAATTTACCTCATTCGGCGAAAAAAAACAGGGCCGGACAATCGAAACTGCCGGCCCTTTACAAAGACTTCCAAAAGTTAAACAGTGGTGTTAATCCCTTCGCCCCATGAATATTGACACGTAGTATAGCAACATCGTTATCGCTCCTATGGCGGCAACAATATAAGTCATAGCCGCCCACTTCAGAGCATCTTTCGCCATCGCGTGTTCCTGCTTGGTGACTATTCCCCGTGCTTCTACCCATACAAGGGCGCGTTTGCTCGCGTCAAGTTCTACCGGCAACGTTATGACGGCGAAGAGTGCGAACACAGCGTAACACCCAATTATCACCATCAGCGCGGTGTCATAGGAGAAAAGTCCTTTCACCGCAAATGCACCAAACATCATGGCCAGGAAGACCATGTTGATCACCTGCGCGCTCACATTTTGTATAGGCACCATTGCCGATCTTAGCTTGAGCATTCCATAAGCCTGCGCATGCTGCACGGCGTGGCCACATTCGTGGGCAGCAACCGCGGTGGCGGCAGCGTTTCTTCCATAAAACACGTCGTGGCTTAAGTTAACGGTCTTATTTGCCGGATTATAATGATCGGACAATTGACCTTCAGCAGAAATCACGTCTACATCGCGGATCCCATTATCCGCCAGCATTAGGCGGGCGACGTCCGCGCCAGTAAGATCTTTCGTGAGATGGATTTCCGAATATTTCTTGAATTTACCCTTCAGCCTCGCACTCACGAGCCAACCCACAAGCATGAAAATACCTGTAATTACCAAAGCTCCAATTCCCATATTTTTTTTATTGTTTTGATCTCAAACATGCAAGGTTCGAACCAAAAACGAAAAACTGCCAAAAAGGCACCGGCTTCTGAATTTCAGCCGATTGACTTCAACAAAGCCACGTAGGCATCACCATAACTGTCCCATCCCCCCATCTGCTTTACCCGCTCCAATGCAGCCTGGGATAGTTTGTCGCGTAGTCCCGGCGTATCCAGCAGCTGTTGGAAGCTTTCAAGAATGGCATTGGACGATCTGATGGGGACAATGAAGCCTTCCTTACCGTGCGTTATTAAATCCTCTGCTCCCGAGTTGGTACTTGATACAATGGGACAGCCGCACGCCAAAGCTTCTCCCTGGACCATCGCCAGCCCTTCTTCCAGACTTGGGAGCACGAAAACCGTGGAAGTGCTATATAGTTCGGGAAGTTTATCGTTCGGTAAGGCACCGAGGAATATGACATCGGGAGAGATGTGTCCATAAAGAAGTCCCTTTATTTCCTCACTCATAGGTCCAACTACTTTCAATTCCTTGTTGGGATGATTCAGTCTTGTAAAGGCTTCAAGAAGGTACATAAAACCCTTCCTGACACTAACACCGCCAACCCACAAAACGACAAATTTTGATTTATCGGGAGACCCTTGCTTTGAGAACCTTTCTAGCCGTGCACCGTAGGTTACTTTTGAAATTTTCTCTGACGGAACACCTTTCGCTAAAAATGATTTGCGAACAAACTCTGACGGAACAGTAATCCGATCTGCCTGCTCGTACTCAGCTTCTTCTCTGTTGACGGACCTCTTATCAATTTCAAAATACGGCAACTTCCAGATTTTATATTCCTCCTTCAAAATTTCATCTTGAAATCGAATGTGACAGGAGCCCCGGTCACATATGTACTTGCCTCCACAATCTTGAGTTACTTTGCCTGAATGAAGACCTGCTCCTGAAAGCGCTACAAGGAAACGCTTTTCCTTTATCTGTCGTGCGACATAGTTATCCAAAGAACGTCCAGCCCACCATGACCACTCAGCATTAAGCCAATTCCATTTGTAAACTCCGGTCCTGGCAAGCATCATATATGGTGCCTGAAGCCAGGGAAAAGTTCTGATCTTTTCCAGGGGAATCCCTTGCTCATCTTTCAGCTTGAAACGAGGATACCCCGTGAAAATTGCTTCTAACATTCTGTGCTTTTCTAACTGGCGGGCTAAATGGAAATGGTGAAACCTGCCATTCGAAATTTGAGTGACCATCATTGAATGAAATATTATGACGCCTGAGCCAGGTGAACATCAAAGATGGGAGGTTTGATCCAATATATCAAGGTGTTTGACCGCGCTGAGCGCCCTGGAGTTTCACGGTAAGCATTCCCAAAAAATTTATGCCAGCCTGCGGAAAGTAATACGGTGTAGCGTCGTATCCATATCCGTTTGATGAATAAGCGATGTCGAACAGATTGTTGAGAAGGAAGCTTAGTTCAATTGTGTTGTATCTTCTCGGGTGAATTTGATATGACAACCTTATGTCGTTGATAAAATATTCGTCAAGTTTAACAGCCTCATTCTCGGTGTTGTCCAGATACTGCTTTCCAACGAACTTGCTGAGGAGAACAGCTTGGAAGTCGCGAAACGGTAACCAGCCCAACTGACTTCCACCTATCCACTCAGGCGACAAAATGATGTTTGTGTTCCGTCTGACCTGATTGTTGTTCTCGTCGGAATACGTAAAGTCCTCGTTCCGGTTAACACTCCAGGTAACATTTCCATTCCAATTAAGGCGATTCGAGATCTTAATGGATGCAGCCAGCTCGACGCCTGTCCGATAACTCTTACCGATGTTCGCCCGTGTAGGGTATCCGGTATCACTGACTTCGCCGGTAAGCACCAGCTGATCGGTATAGTTCATCAGGTAATAGTTGGCTTCCAACCTTAAAATCGACGAGGATCTTTTCCACCCTATTTCCAAATTGCCTAACCTTTCATTCGTTGGCCGGTTAGAACCATCAAGATAGTCCGACCGGTTGGGTTCCCGGTTCGCAATTGCATAGGATGCATACAATGAATTATTCATATTCACCGCGTACGTGATACCGGCCTTCGGGTTAAAGAAATCAAATTTGTCCTCAACGGAATACGCTGCCTGATCATCATCTGTTCCGGCTGTTTTGTAATTCACATTTCTGAACTGAACATCGAGATAGGAGGAAAGCTTTGCCGTAATTGCATAGTTCCACTTCGCATAGACATTGAAATCGGATTTTTTTGACTCGCCGTCATAGTAAACGTATCTGAGGGGAGCATTGACGGCTATCTCCGACCAGATTACTTCGCCGAAGTGACGTGCGTTATCGTAAACGTTATATGCCCCTCCGAGGGTTATAGACGACTTTCCCATATCATATTTCACTGAAAAGGTAGAACCATAATAGTCATTGTCAAGCCATCTCCTTACAATAACATCGCTTGACGTTATGGTCTCATTTCCGATAATAACATCAGGAAGGCCCAGGTTACTGAAAGATTCCTGTTGTTTATATTGCTCAAAGAAACCCCTGCCGTAAGTCGAGTGAATCGCTAGGTTAACACTCCAGTTTTCAGAAACCCGATGTGAAAAATGAAGTTGTGCGTGGTCTTGCCGGTAGTCATCGACCTCATTATCATAGTAGTCAATAACATTACCTTCGTCGTCATAGATCGCACCGGAATAATTGAACGTTCTGCGCTGCGCCATGGTTGCGGGATCTATTCCATTCCACGCCTGATAGGTTTGTTCGTGCCCGCCGAATACCACGGCTTTGATAATGGTCTTATCTCCATAATAGCCGACATTAAAATGATACGCGTTCAGCTTGCTGGACGCACGGTCCAGATATCCGTCCGAACGGATGTCGGATACCCTTCCTTCGAAGGCCCACCGGTTATCAATTAAGCCGGTACCTGCTTTAACCGTGAACCGCCTGGAATTAAATGATCCGGCGGAGGCTGTCGCCTCAACGAATGGTGCCGGGCGGTATGCATCGGTGAGGATACTAACGGTTGCGCCAAACGCACCTGATCCATTTGTAGACGTGCCCACTCCTCGCTGCACCTGCACACTTTGGACCGACGATGCAATGTCTGGGGTATTAACCCAAAAGACGCCTTGCGACTCGCTGTCGTTAAGACTGATTCCATTGATGGTGACATTGATGCGTGTCGCGTCGCTTCCGCGTATCCGCATTCCGGTATAGCCTATTCCTGCACCGGCATCCGACGTGGTCACCATCGACGGCGTCCAGTTCAAGACCATTGGCAGGTCCTGCCCGAAATTTTGCTTTTGGATCTCTTCCTTGCTTACCTCTGAATAGGTGGTAGGCGTGTGGTCGTTGGCGCGTGTGGCATACACAATTACTTCATCAGTGATCTGGTACGACTCTTCTATTTCGACCAATAACGCCTCGTTAAGGGGAACCGTTACGGACACCGACGCTGGCGTAAAGCCCAGAAACCTTGCAACAATAGTATATTGCCCGGCCTGTATCTGCGTAAAATTGAAATTGCCCGAATCATCCGAGATCACCTGTCGGTTGAGTTCTTTGATCTCGACGCTGGCGCCAGAAAGAATCTGCGTACCGCCCACACGTTGCACCTTGCCGTTGATCGTAAATTGTTGCGCGGAGACGCCTGTTGACCACAGCGCTGCTGTAACGATTAAGAATAACTTAAACATTTGTTGTTTTGGTTTAAACCTGCAGCGCACAGGGGAATGCACCCGCTTACGTTTAACCTTGCCTTTTTCCCTTCGGCCGCATTACCGGCATCAGGTTCGTTGGGTATGATCTCAGCCCGTTGTTTTATGGCACCCCTTGTCTTTTGGACAATCAAAGGTAGCCGTGCAGTTGTTAGATTAGCAAGTATTTCTGATTTTAAAATTGATGCTTCGTTTTCTGCCATTACGGGTTATTTGTCCGTTAACTGATACCCTGGAGAGTATACGTCGTGGGAAATTTGCACATTTACGATTGAACCCGTCTCCCATGTACCAGGCCAGTGTCAATGCTTCCACCACGCATGAAGTAACAGCTTCTGACTCCGGCGTTAAAGTCGATGGCAAACAAATTTCATGGGATCTGACAAGGATCTCAGACCGCCATTACCACATAATTCACGAATCAAAGAGTTATAATCTGGAGCTGGTTAACGAAGACCGCGCTTCAAAGACTTTTGTGTTCAAGCTTAATGGAGCCAATTATGTTGTAGCGCTGCGGGATAAATTCGATTTGCTACTGGACAAGCTCGGGCTTAGCGGAGGGGCCGCAGGAAAAGTCAACAGTGTGAAAGCTCCAATGCCGGGATTGATCATTGAACTTCGTGTTGTCGAAGGTCAGACTGTACGGGCAGGCGACCCGTTGCTGATCCTTGAAGCCATGAAAATGGAAAACATCATCAAGGCACTGTCGGATAGTGTAGTCAAGTCTGTAAAAATTGAAAAGGGCGACTCGGTAGAAAAGAACCAGGTTCTTATTGAATTTTTAATAAGTCCCTAACGCCCACACGAACTTAACGTGCATAATATTGCACAGGGTTTAAGGGCGAGAAAGGTTCGCCCTTATTTTGAGACGGAACGCCCGAAGATGGTTCGTCGTCTGTGAATGCTTGTAGCTTGAAGCCCGTATGAATATATTGCATTTGTTTTAATCCAACGCTTGATGAAATACAAAAGAATTCTTCTTAAACTCAGCGGCGAAGCACTTCAGGGTCCACATAAAGCTACCAATATCGATCCTAATGTTCTGGAACAATACTGTGCTGAAATTCAGGCTATACGGGATCACAACATTGAAATTGCCATCGTAATCGGCGGTGGAAATATTTTTCGCGGTGGACAGGCGGAGGCGCTGGGAATAGATCGCGTTCAGGGGGATTATATGGGCATGTTGGCGACAGTCATCAATGCTATGGCACTCCAGAGCGCACTGGAACGACATGGTCAGTATACCAGGCTGATGGCCGGAATAAAAATGGAGCAGGTTTGCGAGCCGTTTATTCGCCGGCGCGCTATCCGGCATTTGGAGAAAGGTCGCATCGTCATTTTTGGCGCCGGTATCGGCAATCCCTATTTTACCACGGATTCAACCGCGAGCTTGCGTGCCATCGAGCTTCAGGCAGATGTTGTCCTTAAAGGGACGCGCGTAGATGGCGTTTATACAAAAGATCCTGAAAAATATCCGGATGCCGTGAGGTACAATTCTTTGTCTTTTCAAGAGGCTTACGAAAAAAATCTTAATATCATGGACATGACAGCATTTACTTTATGCATGGAAAATAAGTTGCCTATCATTGTTTTTGATATGAATAAAAAAGGAAATCTATTAAAGGTCGCCAAGGGTGAGGAGGCCGGAACACTTATCAGTTAATCTGACTTTTACCACGAAACCCAAAACAGCCATTCAACCATTTTCATCATGGATGAAATAGAATTATATCTTGAAGAAGCCAGGGATCAAATGAGTAAGGTTATTAACCATGTCACCCATGAACTTACAAAGATCCGTGCAGGCAAAGCCAATCCTTCGATGCTCGACGGAATTATGGTAACTTATTATGGATCAATGACGCCGCTTAATCAGGTATCATCCATAACTACCCCGGATGCTAGAACTATACTTATCAAACCCTGGGAAAAGGGGACTATTCCTGAAATCGAAAAGGCTATCCAAAACGCCAACCTGGGTCTAAATCCTCAAAACGACGGACTGCAGGTGATCATCAATGTCCCCATGCTTACTGAAGAACGGCGGAGACAACTCGTGAAGCAGGTGGGGCAGGAGTGCGAATTGGGAAAGATCAGCGCGAGGTCTGTGCGCAAAGAAACCAATGAACAAATCAAAAAAATCAAAGGCGCGTCCGAAGATGACGTCAAAAATGCTGAAGAAACGGTTCAGCAAATGACCAATGATTATATCGCCCGGATCGATGCGTTGATGAAAAAGAAAGAGGTGGAGATAATGACCGTATAAAAGCTGCAAGCCGTAAGCTGCTAAACCGAAAGTTTTGCGCTTTCAAAATCTATTGGCTTAAGCTGTTCACTCCGCACGCACGGACTTATAGCTTGTAGCTTGTAGCTTGCAGCCATTCAAGTGACCTGGATCTCTTCCCCCTCCTTGTTCAGGAATTTGTATTCCATGATTGCCATCGAGGTGTCTTTTACCATGCTTACCCAACGCTTGTAGTTCAGGTACCAGCGCATTCTTTTTGAGATCAGGCCGTGCGTAAAATAGGCGTGCAGGTAAGGATGCACGGCCAGCACCAAATTCTTTTCATTTTGCTTTACCAGCAAATGTTCGATGTTCTTCTCGATAAGATCGGATACCAGGATTGATGCAGTGATCTTTCCCGTCCCATTGCAGGCCGGGCAAACTTCCTTAGTGGCAATATTCATCTGCGGGCGAACGCGCTCGCGCGTTATCTGCATTAATCCGAACTTAGACAGTGGCAGGACGGTGGATTTTGCTTTATCGTCCTCCATCTCATCCTTCATGATTTTATAAATGAGTTTCTTATTGTCCGGATTTTTCATATCAATAAAATCCACCACAATGATACCGCCCATATCGCGCAGCCTGAGCTGTCGCGCAATTTCCTTCGCAGCTTCCATATTCACTGAAAGCGCTGTTGTTTCCTGGTTCTCCTCGCGGTTGGATTTATTGCCGCTGTTTACGTCGATAACGTGCAGCGCCTCCGTGTGCTCGATGATGAGATATCCACCTGCGCGCAGGCTGACCGTTTGGCCAAAGGCCGACTTTATCTGCCTTTCGATGCCATAATGCTCGAAAATCTTGGCTTTGCCATTGTATAGCTTAACGATCTTCTCTTTATCCGGAGCGATTGTGTGGATAAATGTCTTAACGTCTTCAAACATTTTTTTGTCATCGACATGGATGTTATCAAATGACTCGTTAAGCATGTCGCGTAAAAGCGATGAAGTTTTATTCAACTCTCCGATTATTTTTTCCGATGGAACTACGTCCGCCAAACGCGACATGCCATCCTCCCACGTTTTTACCATTGTCCGAAGATCGCGATCTAATTCTGCAACTTCCTTGCCTTCTGCCACCGTTCGGATGATGACGCCAAAATTCTCAGGTTTAATAGATTGAATCAGGCGAAGGAGACGTTTACGTTCCTCCCCGCTTGTTATTTTTTTGGAAACACTAACTGCATTGGAAAATGGTACCAATACCAGATATCGCCCAGCCAGGGATAATTCGCAGGATAATCGGGGCCCTTTTGTTGAAATCGGCTCTTTAACAATCTGAACCGGGAGAACCTGGCCTTTCGTCAATTGCTGGGTGATTTTCCCATGCTTGTCGATGTCGGCCTCCGGCTTGAATTTGTCTAATTTACCACCGTTCATCTTTCTGGAACGAACCAGCTTCGTGAACTTTTGAAGCGAGCTGAATTGCGGTCCGAGATCGAGATAATGAAGGAAGCCATCCTTATCGTAGCCCACGTCAATGAACGCGGCATTGAGACCTTGCACAACCTTTTTAACGGTTCCAAGGTAAATGTCTCCTACAGTAAACCTACTCTCTTCTGCTTCATTGTGGAATTCTACAAGCGTTTTGTCTTTAAGAAGGGCTATACGACATCCGTCCTGAGTGGCACTAATGATTAGTTCATTACTCAAAACTTTGATTAATTAAAGTAAACTGATGTGTACAGACTGACTGAAGTGTCATCATTAAATAAAGCCGGCTATTTCTTCTTGTGCCGGTTCTTTCTTAGCCGCTTTTTTCGCTTGTGCGTTGCCATTTTGTGCTTCTTCCTTTTCTTACCGCTAGGCATAAACAATTTTGATTTTTACTCCACCTGTTCTCGATGTGCCACCAATGCGAGTACAGCGGAATGGGTTTAACAATTATTTTAAATCCTTCAAATAAGAATCAACGGTTGCCAGAACAGCTGGATCCTTATCCATTTCTTTTACTTTCAAAAATTCCCCGCGGGCCTTTGCCTCTTGTCCGGTATTCATCCACGCTATACCGAGCAGCAGATGCCCTTGCGTA
>JANNPM010000517.1:0-16048 GCA_031400145.1 Chryseolinea sp.
GAATAAGGACCTATCTTGCGAAAGATGCGAATGGCGTTGTCATTCCTAACGAATATTTTATTCTGCAAGATAACATCGGCAACGAAGGCTGCGGAGAGGGTTCCGCTAATTGTGATTGGAATGATAATACGATGTATGTGATAAATGTGCGTCCGGAAAGCGTACCTACGGCCACAGCGCCAATCAGCGATCTGGATGTTAGCGTGGGTGTCGCGTTTAATTATGAAGTAAGTTCATTCTTCACAGCGGGTTATCCTGGTAATCGGTTAAGCTATTCCGCATATCAGGATGACTTTATTACTCCTCTTCCGGCATGGGTGCAAATGGATGCCACCACTGGCAGTTTACATGGAACACCGACCGCGGACGCCGTTTCAATTTCTGTTGGTATAGAAGTCACGGATTTAAACGGACTTATTCTAAGATCTGCTTTCAACTTGAACGTCGTCGGCAGTCAGCAGGCGAAAGCAACCGCTGCCCGTAAAGAGTCCTTGCCTTCTGAAAACACCGCTGAAGAATCCACTTCCATTAAAAATCTTGTTATATACCCCCAATCCGCTTGAGGATGATTTACTAACCGTTGATTTTGGAGATAATGTGCAAGGTACCTTCTACTTCACCATCACAAGCATACATGGAGCTAATGTGCGTGAACGCAATTTTAAAATGGACAATTCCAGATTGATAGATTTTGAATTGAAGGATCTTCCAAGAGGAATATATCTGATTAAGGTCGTTTCATCTGAAGGGCGAAGCGTTATAAGAAAGCTGGTTGTGAATTAGCTCAGCGTCCGGCGTAGTGAACGGAATCAAATGGTAATCAGAGGATCGGAGATGTCTCAGCAATGTGACTGTGAAATCTTTTTTGCAATGTAAACTTCATTTTTTGTTAATGATTTTTTTCCGACAATCATCGTCAGTGCGCCTATCTTTATTAAGTGAAATTTTATTAACAAACTGGTCGGTGGTTGAACTCCAGTTTGGTTTCTGGTCAAACACCTTATTGTCTTAAGGCGGGGGTATGACAATGATATCAATTTGGCGATAGATTTTTCACTAAAAAAAATTCTTTTGTAGACTTCTTACGTAAAAATTATAAGCTATGCAACTCATTACCTTATTTCCCGAGATGATCAAGTCATTAATGACGAGGCCCGAAAATAGACGTTTCTATTTTTTTAAACTGTTACTATGTGCTGCTATTCTGATGCTTGAGTTTCAACTTGCGTCTGCTCAAACGACCTACTATGTCAAATCCGGAGGTAGCGACAGCAACAATGGTCTGACGATGGCAACTGCTGTGAAAACGATTCAAAGGGCCGTGGATTTGGCGGGCAATAATGGAGATCGAATTGAAATTAAAGGTGCTACATATCACGAAAAGGTAACTGTTACTAAAAGCAATCTTACGATTACTAATTATCCAGGTACAGAGGTGTATATCACTGCGCTTGACCCCATTGACGACAGCGCTTGGACCCTGTGCGATACATGCTCGAGTAACAATATATATTACACCCAATTTATTCCGGATGATTTTGATGAAACTGGTATTTCTCATTTAATTGAAAACCGTTCGTACGGAGCAACGATGATTCAATTCCTGGAGGTTTTCGCCCGAAAAGATGGAGAGAATGGTAGGCTTATGAAAATAGCAAGATTTCCAGATATGCCAGATTCTATTGGAGGAATTTTCACTCCAGAATTATACGGCAATAAAGTAAAGGTTTATGAAGACAGGACATTTCGATTTTATGGACCTGAACAAACGCAGGCTTTCTACGAATCAAAAAAGGGAGGTATATTCCAAGCAATGATTGGTACCAAATTTACACCTGTTCAGGGGTTGATAGAAGGAGGTCAAAGTGACAGCGGTTTTAGTCTTGGTTATTGTTTAGATGCAAATGTTGTATCAGGCTGGAAAAAAGTACCCGTGTCAACTCATTTTTTTCCTCTTTTAAGCAGTGATCGCGGCTCAGAAAATGTTGGTCTCGGGGAAGGATTTATAGTGCACCATTCTAGTTTAATGGACGCAGCTTCCGAATGGTACTACAACAAAAAGGATCGCTTGTTATTCTTTTATGCTCCCAATGAAACGGTACCTACGGGTGTAAAGGTTAAGAGCAGGGTTTCAGTATTTAATATTGAAAACGCTGATGGAGTGGTCATTAAAAATATTAATATAAAAGGAGGAGCGATTTCAATTATCAATTCCAATAGCTGTAGACTAGAAAATTGCGAAATATCATATTTAACATCCTTTACCCCAATATATAATTCCGGGGGCGAATTTTATAATGGAAGACCCGGGATTTTAGTTCAAGGCAACAACAATATTATAAGAAACTGCCATATCTCTAATAGCTGGGGCTCTGGAGTCGATATTGCCGGGAATAACAGCACAAATAACTTAATTGAAAACAATATCATAGAAAATGTTAATTGGAATGGAGATTACGCGCCTGCGATTTCCCTAGGGGGGCAGGAAAATAAAATAGTTCATAATACACTTAGAGGTTCAGGCCGATTTTTAATTCTCGCGAACGGGATAAAAAGAGGGCAAGTAACTTATAATGAGATGTCCTACGGGATGATGCTGGGCCAGGACGGAGGGGCTTTTTATACGTGCCACACACCCAATCCATCTCAAGGAGACAGTACGGAGATCGCTTATAATTGGATACATGATATGATTGGTTCTGATTTTATTACTTCACCGGGAAATCCGTCCTTAAACAGGAGAGGCACGTCAGGCATTTATTTGGATTGCGCTTCCAGTGGCTTCTTCCTGCACCACAATGTGGTTTGGAATGCCGAAAAGGGGATCCAGGTAAATAGAATAGACTATACAGATCAGCCAGATGTTTTAGCAAAGAAAAATTACGTTTACCACAACACTTGCATGGTGGACCAGGAAGGCGATTATGCCATCAAAGTGAATAATTTTGATCAGACATACACCCAAAACAATGATTCCAGCAATGTGCGCGTGTATAATAACCTGGTCAATAACTTTATACTTGAGAAAGCTGAATTGCGTGGCAACCTGGTAGACATTAGTTCTACTTTTGCGGCTACTCATTTTATTAAGGGTGATGATGCTGGAAGTAGTAGGGAATTTAAACTTAAGGCTACATCTCCAGCGATTGATTATCAAAATGCAATCAACATATTTATAAGTGGGACCACTACTTTGCTTTTTGATATCGTGGGCAGTGCCCCTGATGCTGGAGCTTACGAACAAGGCGGAGAATTTTGGACAGCAGGCCATTCGGGTACAATTGGTGTACTAAATAGCGGAGGAGCCAGAACGGCAAGCGAAGACACCATGGAAGATGATAGACCTTCGTTTAAGGAAAAGAACAGCTACGTGATCTATCCCAATCCCTCGACTGGCGTAGTTCGCGTCAGTTTACCCATTGAAGAGGAAGCCCAGTTATTAATCATTACGGATTTCCAAGGAAGAGAAACATTTAGATCTAATTTCAGCCAAAGCAAAAATCCTGATCTGGATTTAACACATCTGCCGGTAGGGTTGTATGTCTGGCAGCTGCTAAATGATGCAGGTAAAGTTCAGTCATCGGGAAGGTTGATAAAAAAATAATCAATTATTCATCATGTCGTGGGTCTTACGGCTGCGGCTATGGTGAATTCATTCATGCATTACAATGATGATCAAAATGGAACTACTTTTTCATTTCTTGTATTGGTAGGAAAGGAATTCTAGATCACATGTCCCAATGAATTCTACCAGCTTTTTGAAGACGTGAGATGCAAAAAATTATTTCTTTGCTGTAAGGCTGTGAAAGGAAAATGCTTGACCAGACCTTAAATATGTTACAACCACTAGATATTTTTAAAACACTAAAATCAATTATATGAGAACACAAAACATTATAACTGGCTTCTTCGTAATACTGTTTTTTTTCGTTGCTAGCTGTAGCGAAGACAATATTAAACCAGATGCAGATTTTACCGGACAAGGCCAGGCGTTAGGAACTGTAGTTATCGGAGACGCTGTAGACAAGGAATATTTTCTTCCTACGGATCGAACGCTCTACAGAGACACCGTTTATCAACTCAACGGATTAGTGCGCGTTCCTGATAGTGTTACCTTAACTATTCAAGCTGGTACCGTCATTAAAGGTCTACCTGGTGCAATACCCGGAACGCTGATCATTGAAAGAGGGGGAAAAATAAAAGCGAAAGGTACAGCAGCTAGTCCTATTATTTTTACGTCCAACACACCAGGTGGTGGCCAATGGGGTGGTGTAATAATATTGGGTAAAGCATTCTCGAATATCAGCGCCGGAGCTCATGGATCTCCCGCTGATTTTAAAGGCGCGATCGAAGAAATCCCAAATTCATTATCGTCGGGGTTTTATGGTACCTCATTAGATGAAAATAATGGATTACCTGTTACACCTACAACTAATGAATTGGATAATTCCGGTATTCTTCAATATGTGAACATTGCGTATGCGGGAGCAAAAATCAATGATAATCCAAGATTGAGTGGGTTGACTTTGGGAGGGGTCGGCAGAGGAACTCTTATAGATCACGTAATCGTTAACTATTGTGAAGCTGACGGAATTAGATGGTTGGGTGGTACGGTAAGAATGAAGTATATATTTACTTTTTTGAACGAAAGGGATGATTTGAAGATTGAAGAGGGAAATCTTTCTAAACTCCAGTTTGCGATTGTTTGGAAAAAAGTTGACCCCGCTTCGGCAGTGGACGCTAATGGACCTAATGGTATTGATTCGCCTGATCATGGTAATGCAGTCGCCTCATCTTTTAATCTAACAACTAATTCGACTTTTTCTAATATTACGATGATTGGTCCTGAAAACACGTATTCTAATGGTAGGGCAAATCAAAATTACTGCGAATTTGGAGGATTTAGTAACGGTATTTCAATCCGAGGATCATCGAGATTGGATATTTTGAACTCTCTGATTGTTGGTTTTGGTTTTTATCAATATTACCTTCAAGACACAAGCACATTCGGGACCAAGGCTATCAGTAGAAATAACAGGTTTATAGCCGTTGACACCTATTACAATCAAGGTCGCATCAGTAACTTGGGCGAAAATTTTTCGCATTCAAAGTGGTTAAATGAAAGTCTTCTTACCTCCCATAGATGTGACAGTGGTGGGGAAGCCATTTGGACATTGGCAGGGCTTCACAAATCAATCTGGAACAATACATTAGTTAATTCCAGCCCTATTCCGGAACCCGGTGCTGATGTATTAAATGGTGCCAGATTTACCGATATAGTTCTTGCACAAGGTGGATTTAACATTGTTCCTTTCAGAGGTGCTGTTAATGGTGCCGGAACTTCAGGCCCTGGAAGTCCTAATGCTTGGAGCTTTAATACCATATGGCATAGTCTTGTGTTAGACCCCCAATAAGCCGCACCAATTCTGAAAAACAGATTGGTATAACTGAATTAGGAATCGATGCCATTAAGTTAAACAAATAGAGTTGAGTGCATTTTAAATTGTCGCGGTTAAAGGCTCCGGAAAACTCTTGATTCTTTCCAAGGATGAAACGTTTGGCCTCAAGCGCATATTATGGAAATGTTATCGTAGGTACATAAACTAAGCATTATACCCAAAACTGGCGTCTAAATGGAAAATGTATTTAACAGAATAATAAATCCTTTCTGCAATTAAACAGAAACCTCTATTTACCTTAACGATTCAATTAATTTATCGTGTAGCGAAATAACAAGCCCCTTGATGGTTGCCCGGTCTTCATTCACCAATAAATTGCATGACTTGACTATGTGATTTATCGCTACTCATCTGTGTAAACGTGTAAACACGATATTGTCGGATCATTTATTGAATTACATGTAGCAGATAAGAAATCGTTCCAATGAAAGTCATCAGTCTGTCGTGATTCAGAAGAGAAACAATCTTTCTTAGTAGAACCTGAAATGTTTATCAGAGTCTAAACCATTTCTTTCATGAACGAAGGAAGCTAAAGTCTTTAAAGTAAAATCTAGCGAATTTGCGTTGAATTGAGCATTGGCGTTCGCGAAATCTTGAAAAAACGCCAAAAGTTGGATACCACGTTTATCCGATTTGCTTTTGGTAAGGCTACCAAGATTCTCCATATCGGCATTTCTAATCTTATCCATTCTACGAACTCGCTCTTGTTATTGGCTCATTTCTGTCTGATAACTGCTCTTTAAATTGCTTCCTGGTCTAAAAAGAATGTATGGTGTAACCTCTCCTTGTATCCCCGGCCGAAGTTGGCTGGTGAATCAACACCATATCTCCAACGCTGATAGTTTAATAAAACAGTTTTCTTGGTATTGCTTGCAATAGCCGAGTTGCGTCATACCTGTCAGCCAAATACGTTATTTTGTGTCGGTCGGGTGACAGATAATTCATTATGTTACATTCATTAAATCATTACCTGTAGATTAATGGATCGGTTCAGTGGAACTTCCATTCAATGTACCTTTCCGGGCCATACAACAAATAAATCCACCTTAGATCGTCATAATTTTGCCCTTGAACATACGGATTCATTCATCCGGTGTATTCACAACAAAAATATGAAAGCGTTTTCTCTACTCATTTCCATCATAGCATTTTGTTCCGCAAGTCCTTTAGACTCGGCGTTTGAAAGGAGAACCTCCGGAGCAGATGTCTACAGCGCACGCATGACAAACCCGGCAATGGAGGCTGTTGGCGCTGGCGCCGACCTTGACGAAGCTTCTATCAAGAGTTTCTCTTACGGACCTGGTTTGACGCAAGATCCTGAAGGCTTTACGTACGATGCCAAAAATCCGCCGCCCTGCACCACGAATTGTGTAATGGCTTTTCCAAAAGGCCACGAAAGCAGATCAAGCCAGAATCCCGTTTCCGACAGCGAATATTTACAGGATCTTATCTCATCCCTCGGGTCGGATGGAAGAATCTATGTTCACCCCGGATACTACGAAGTCAGCGAACTAACCCTTGCGGAGGGCATCAACATAATTGGGCTGTATGATGCATCAGCTGGAATTAAAAGTGCCGTATTTAGCGGATTCATGATGCTAAGACAATGGCACAAACTGGGGAATAATCTATGGAGCCATGACTATCCATATGGTATCGCAAACTACGACAGCCAGGAAGGGGGAACATATTTTTGTAAAGATCCTGAATCCAACGTTTGTGAATACGCGCAGGATCTTATCATGAACGGTGTGATGCAAACGCAGTGGGAATGTGAGGAGGAGGTTGGATGTGTACCCCTGGCCGCTAATCAATGGTTTTTTGATAGAAAAAGTCAGCCGGATACTAATCCGGGCGATAATTTTCTGCTCTTGCGTTCTTACAATGATCCAAATGCTACTGATACCAGGATATCCCATTTCAGAGGTGCATTTAAGGAGGGCTCAACAAATGTAAAGGTCAGGAACATAAACTTCAAAGGTTACACGCTTCAAAGTTTCATGACGGATGATAACTGGACAGTAACAAATTGTGTGTTCGAGAAGAACGGCGTCACGGGTTTAAGCTTGCGGGGTAAGAATGTTTTCGTAGCCCGAAATGTCGTTTCTGAAAACGGCTGTACTGGAATGCAGGGACAATTAACAAACTCAGTGTTGAGGACAAATAAGATAATCAACAACAATGTAATGGGTCACAAACCGGGAATGCATGCGGGAGGAATCAAGCTCATGACAGCGTTGAACACCGTGGTGGAGGAGAATTATGTTCTGGACAACGAAGGGGCTGGCATCTGGGTCGATATAAACTCGAATGGTGTGGAGGTTCATCATAATTTAATCGTCGAGACGAAGAATTATCAGGGACTGCAGGTGAGGGGAGTCCAATATGAAATGAGTCGAGGCAACCGGGAAGATGGCAAGCTAGACATTCACAATAATTTGCTCAAGGTAGAGGGTGGAATTGCTGGAATAATATGCATATACGCACTTAACTCACAATATCTCGAAATCTTTAACAACACGATAATAAATGCGCAAAACGGAATAGTTGTCAAGCAGGATGCGCGTGGATATACAGGAAATTGTGCTAATGGATATCCGGGATGCAATCCCTGTTCAGGAGGAAACGAGGCCCTCCCTTGTGATGACAATTGTATTGCGGACGGAAATTATACGGATGATGTCGCCAGTAGCCGTTGCCTGCAGCAGGTCAGGGACATACAGGTATACTACAATAACATATCCGTAGGGGGATCGGGCTACCTGCTGACAGGACTGATCATAGAGCCTGGCGTTGGCCAAACTCTCAATGAGCCAAACGGCATCGTAGCTGAACGCTATTACAACAAGAATGTTTACAAAATTGACATCGACTACAATTACTATACAATTCCGGGCAATCCGATGTATTCCAATTGCTTTCAGTGGGGTTGGGACACAGTTAAACAATCTTCGACACGTCTGGTGTGGGATCAGGCAAATGACTATATCGACAGTCATTCCTGCATTAATGGCTCATGCCCCGCTGAAGCTGCGAGTGCAAGAACGCTGGCCGTAGAAATAGAGATTTTTCCAAATCCCTTTAATGATTTTCTTTCGGTTTCCAGGAAAGAACCTATTTCAGAAGATGTGAACGTCAGGCTGACGAGCGAAGGCGGCATAACCTATGATCTGCAGATCGTGGACGCTGATTCCGCTGTATTCTCGTTTGATACTTCTGAGCTTCCCAAAGGAAATTATGTAGCAACAGTAACCTCCAACGGTTACGTTGGCACCACCCACGCGCAAAAGAATTAATCGCGCGAAGGAAACACCACGCCCAAAGTGTGTTTTTTCTTTTAAACAGTTTAAATCCGGCCGGGGAAGTAGCCAAATGCTACCGATGTTATTTAATGATTACGTTTTTACAACTTCGTTGTCATGTCTTCCGCAATCCCCTTTATTTGCGCCTTGATTCAATTCTAAGCTCGTTTATGAGCCCTAAAGAAATATGGTGGACCGGAAAATTTACAGTTCATTTCTTATAGCCTTGTTTGCTTACCTGGTTTGTAATGCTGGCATCAGCTATGCCCGTCCTCATCAAAAGCTCCAGGCCGTCGGCGAAATTACAGGCAAGGTCGTGGACGAAAACGGAGACGGGATGCCCGGAGCCTCGGTGCAAGATCAGGAATCCGGCAAGGGAACTCTTACGAATGCTGACGGCAGTTTTCGCCTGACGGACATCCCTGTTGGTCAACGCAAAATCCTCGTTTCATTTATCGGATACCAGAAGGCTTCTGTGGATGTAAAAGTACAAGAAGGCATCGTAGTAAACGCAAATGTTCGCCTTCAGGTGTCGGACGAAATGTTGGGAGAGGTGGTCATAAAGGCCCAAGCGGAAGTCCGGTATTCGCCAATTCTGAATTCTACTGACGTGCAGCTGGTCAGTGTGATGAAGCGGAGCGAAGGAATCCTCACCGGTATCTCGAACGAACAGATAGTCAAGTCGACTGACCGGGATGCTTCACAGATAGCACAGCGCATATCTGGGATCTCTCTTGTCGACAGGTTTGTAGTGGTAAGGGGGATGGACCCTCGCTATAACTTAACATTGATCAACGGAATCGTTGGTCCCAGTTCGGAAGAAGAAAGTCGGGCGTTTTCATACGACGCGCTGCCTACCGGTGTAATTGATAGGATAGAATTAGAAAAGGCGCCCGGACCCCATCTCCCTGCTATGTGGGGCGGAGGTGTTGTCAAGATATTTACTAGGAATTTTGCGACCGCGAGACAATTCAACTTTGATATTTCGGGCGCCTACCGCACAAGAGGATCCAGTTTCACCAATGATGTTGTAACCTATGAGGGCAGCAGCAACGACTGGTTTGCCAATGGCGCCAACGACCGGAGACTTCCCAAGATCTTAACCACACCTTATTTTAATTATCCCGATTTCCAAACTTATCCTGTTGAAAATGTAGCCATCGCCCGCGCAGGTGAATTCAGAACCTATACACCATCGAAAAAGAGTCACAACATGGACAAGCGATTAAATTTCAGCTACTATGACTCCTGGAAGCTGGGAAAGCTAACGTTGAACAACCTGACTGCGGCAAGCTATACGGAGGAAAGAATCTTCCGGGTAACCGACAGGGCCTTCAGAGGAGCAAATTATACTACAGACGCAACATCCGGCTCCGGAGCCGTCGAAATTGTACAAACCAGTGAAGGAATAACCCTCTACAGGAATCCTGCTGATGAGATGTCTGTGGATTCTCTTCACGAAGAGCAGGTCAGAATAAGTGCCGTACAAAGCGTTGGACTTTTGATAAACGACGAGAATGACGTTAGCGTAACCCTATTCTACAATCGTTTCGGAACAGACCAGGTGCTAAACAGGGAGGGTAGCAACTCGACAGATGAACCAACCGAAATCTTTAAGAGCTACAGCTACATTTATAACCAGCGGGAGATCATTGTGGGCCAGTTGGGGGGGAATCACCGCTATAAAGAAAAAAACAGCCTGGAATGGACCGTTGGCGCTTCGCGGACGAAGAATGACGTCCCTGATCGGCAGACCTACCGGTTTATAAGGGATACGCGAACAGATCCCGAGGGCCTTTGGAGGATTGTTTATGGCGACGTTTACTCGCCGGCTCGTTTTCAATCGCATTACGTAACGGAGACAGAAGAAAGATCGTTTACCGGCCGTATAGATTACAAAAGAGATTTTGCCGATAACTTTTATTTGAAAGCCGGTGTGTTTTTTGATCGCAAGGACCGGAGTTTTTTCTCACATATTTACAATATCCTCAATATCGCAGTCAATTCTACTACTGGAAAAGGTGCTGACGAGGTTAACAAATTATCAGAGCCCTGGAACAAAGTAGACTCTGTTTATGCCGCTGAAAATTTCAGTACCGACAAATTATTCCTTGAAGCGGAGGCAACGAATGAACAGTTGAACTATTTCTTTGATGATGAATCCCGAGAGGCCTATGTCGCGCTGAGTTTGCCAATAACGGAAAACTTTAGCTTTTATGGGGGAGCCCGCGTTGCTAATTTCCAAAGAATTCTATACGACAATCTTAACCGTGCGATCGATTCAGTGGAATTTGAGGGTGAAATCGTCGAGTTTCCGGACAAGAATGTAACCTACATACTTCCTTCAGGTACATTAAAGTACGCCATGGGAGATGGAAAATACATCATTCGGGCTGTCTATGGACAGTCGATCGATAGGCCTCAGTTTAGAGAGCAAAGCAATCAACTCCTTTATGATCCGCTGGAAAACAGACTGATGCAGGGCAATCCCTACATTGAAAACAGTCTTATTCACCATGCCGACCTCCGACTGGAGTATTATCCGCAGGCAGGAGAAGTGATGACCCTTGGGGGCTTTTACAAGTACATCGACAAACCCATCGCGAGGTTCACGGCAGCATTTTCTGTTCCCCAGGTTGAATATCGCAATATCGGTCATGCCCGCGTGTTTGGGGTGGAATTGGAAGCGAGGAAGAAGTTTGACTTCCTGAGTTTGCCGGTACTCAGGAAAATGTCCCTGAACCTGAATGCCTCCTATATCTGGAGCGAGGCAGTGGATACTGATGAAACTGTAACAAGGCGTCTGCAGGGTACTTCTCCTTACCTGGCAAATGCCAGTTTGTATTATGAGGATACTGACCGGGGAACATTGTTTTCAGCCATCTTCAACCTTACCTGGGACCGTATTCGGGATTATGCAGCCTATGAAGGACTTGGAAATCTTGTGGAAGGAAGAAGATATCAGCTTGATCTGGTTTTTAAGCAGCGCGTTACAAAATTCATGACCATCAAAGCCGGTGTTCAAAATATTTTGGATCAAAAGATCCGTTTTTATAGAGATGCCGATGAATCCTATTCGTATGATTCAAGTCCCGACAAAGTGGTTATCCCGGAGAATTCCACTCAAGCTTTCGGAGACTATATTGAGCAGGAGTATCGAGCCGGAGCGTACTATTCAGTGGCATTAAACTTTAACTTCTGAGATCAACAATCATTTCACGATGAAGTCATCGGCAATCAGATCGCTACGCACGTGCATTGGCAATGGAGACTGAGATAAACTAAAGAAAATGAGATACTCCAACATCGGTATTTTACTCACAATCGCACTGGCGACTGCCTGTGAGTTCGAACTAGACGAAAACACACCGCTGGGGAACAAGAATTTGTCCATTACCGGCATTAATCCAACGCGTGGGTTACGTGGTGATACGCTTACGATCTATGGAACGGGCTTTAATTCTATAGCATACCAGAACGAGGTTGGTTTTGAAGTGGACCCCACCACGAGCGGAGATGAGATCAGGATTGTAGACGCCAGTCCAGATTCGTTAAAAGTAATCATTCCGGACAATGCGGCAACAGGAGATGTTAAAGTGTTTTTTGGTGTTGACACGGTCAAAAGCCCGGACATATTTGAACTCATCAGCAATGTGAAACGGCCGACCATATTGTCGGTTGACCCTGAATTTGCAGCGCCGGGTACGGAGGTGACTATAATTGCAAACCTTGAAGGAGGAGAGCCAGTTGTTTTGTTTGGGGAAACCTATGTGAACGTTTCATCGTCTGAAAGTTTGCTTGAATTTTTAATACGGGTACCCTCTTTACTGCCTGGCCCTGTTGATTTACGGGCCGGGATTATTACTCCGGAGCAGGATACGCTGTGGTCTAAACCTGTCTCTTTTGGGGTATTGCCAGGAATTACTAATCTTCCTGTCACGGTTTGGACGAGCTATAGCGGTTTATATGATATTTCAAAAGGAGAATTGACAGAAGACGGGGGCATTGAAGTTGGCGTACTGTATCCTGAAAACGTTCCTGGTACAACTAAGCAAGGTGTTGCTTTAAACACGGTCAATAGCAATGTTTATTGGATTAGCAACAACGGCAGTTCGTCCGGATCTGTCTTATACCGTGGCAAAACAACCGGAGAAACCAGAGTAGCCTCTCCGGCGCTCGGGAAGCAATTCCACGACATCGCAATATCCAATGGATATCTCTATCTCACGGGAGGCTTAGATGACATAGATGATCCTGGCAGACAAAACATCAGGCGGTATCAACTTGACAATAATGGTAGTATCATTACCAATACGGCCAGGGTGATGTATCAAGATGGGTCCAAAAGTGCAATTACCAATTTAAAGATCGCCGGGTCGAACTTTTACTGGTGCGATTCTGTCCAAGAAAAGATCTACAAAGGCACCATCAATGATGATCTTCTGCAGCCGCAGGCAACTTTTACCACGGAAGATTTATTAATTCACCCCATTGCTATTGCAATAGATGAGACAAACGATGTATTCTACATAGCCGATAGAACAGGTTCTCAGTCCACAGATAGGTCAATCCTTTGGAAGGCCTCCTTCAGTTCTCCAGGTGAGTTGACCAAGCTTTATGAAAAGCAAACAGCAGCTAAAATCACCGACCTTGAAATTGATATTGAGAATAGATTTCTTTATTGGATCACGACGGAAGGTGTGTTTAGAAAAGGGTTCGATAATTTAACAGGTTTTTCATCGGCGGATCCTACCCCTGTTTATAACAGCACCGGTGGAAACTATTTTGACTTTTAATATTTGCGTTATGGGATCCTTAAAAAAAAAGCTGTCGGAATCGTTGAGGTGGATATTTTTCTTTACCGTTCTCACCACATTTCTGACCTCCTGTGACGACGATAACGCCGAGGAGGAAGATAATTTAGTTATCGAAAGATTTGCACCTTTGGCAGCTTTGCCCGGCGATACCATTACCATACATGGCAAGGGATTCAATACTGAAGCGGTCAGAAATGTGGTGCAATTCAGTTCCTCGAAAACGGGTTCGGAAATACCGCTGGCTGAAATTATCTCTTCATCCGAAAATGAAATGCAGGCCATTGTCCCGGCCTTTACACAAAGTGGTTTGGTAAAAGTTGCGGTAGGACCCCTTAGCGCCCTCAGTCAGGCACCATTCTTATTGTCACCTTCCATTTCTGTTGTACAGCCTGAAGCAGCCAGACCAGGAGAACAGATTACTATTGGTGGACAGAACTTTACGTCCGACACCGCTGACCTCGTCTTGTTTGTTGGCGATGTGCGCATCGACTCGATCTTTGGAGCAAGTAACAGTCAGGTGGCCTTTCCATTGCCTTTCAGCGTTCCCTCAGGCACCACGACAATACGTTTAGGAATAAAGATTCAAAACGATACCGTGTTTGCAGCCGCGGTGGGGTTTGTTGTAATCGACGCAGAAAAGCCAGAGCTGATCCGTTTTGAGCCTGACGATCAAGGAGCGCCGGGACAAGAGATTACCCTTGTAGGTGCAAATTTCAATCCGGATGAAACGACGGTATATTTCGGCGGTATTGTTATCGAGCTGACTGAGTTTGATGATATTAACAATGAACAGATAATTTTAAATGTCCCTGCCAGTTTGGGGCCTGGTCCTGTTAGTGTCACCGTTACAACAAAAAAGGCAAATGGAGAATTTGCTACAACAGATCCCCTTACCTTCACGGTATCGGCGATCGAGCCGGTTTTTTACTGGACGTATGGTAATCGTTTAGGAATTCCCCCGTTGGGGGTGCAACGTTTTGCATTTGGCGAGAAGACCTCGATACCTGGTGGAACAGGAAGCTATTTGGGCCTCACCTTATCATCAGATAAAAGTTCTGTATATATGTTGATTGGTTATAATGACAATGTGGAACTTAGAAAAGCGGAGGCATCTACTTTTGATGAAGCAAATGCACCAAGCGTACTGACGCAGAGCCTGAGCTTTTCCGCCGATATCCAATTTTATGAGAATAAGTTGTATTACACGCGCACAGCAGAAGACAAAGGTATTTGGGTTTACGACGTGGTCACCGAGGAGGCAGAGAAGTTGTATGACTTGAAGATTTCCGACGAAGGACAGGGACCTGCTACTCGCGCTGCGAATCTAAAAATATCTGGCTCATTTCTTTATTGGACCGAAAGTTTCGGGGGGGAAACCGTTGTAGTGCGCGCGGATTTAAGCAACCCCGGGGCCAACGCTAGTACGATATTCAGCAATGATACACATAGCGGTAAGTTAACTGCCATTTTAGCGATCGCTGTTGACGGCAGCGATATCTATATTGTGAATACCCCTTACGATAATGATGGTTCAGGAATAGTTACGGGAACGTCCACTATCTTTAGAGGCGATCTAGATAATCCATCTGCCGCCCTTGAAGAATTATATAAGGATAACGTAGGGAAGATAACTGACATTGAATTCTATGAAGGCATGCTATATTATATGGATTATACCGAAGATGATCAAGGTGGCATTTTTAGAGTAAGTCCTGATGGCGCGGGTACGCGTGAAGAAGTAGTAGACGGTATAGCATACGGTGCTTATTTTGAGGTAGTACGCGAATGAGGTAACGGCTTTACAGGCCTGCCGGATCGAGGGACTTTTTCTCCCCAGGGCTGCGGCCTTTCAGGCCTGACCCTGGGCTCAGATGTTTCGGCCCTTCAGGCCGGGGCACGCAGTAGCGTTTCAAAGAGGGAGGAACACAAGATGCGACCGATCTTTCACGCCTGGCGCCTCGTGGCGTTTATAAGTTCATTGAATACATTGCCTCCGTGATCAAAGGAGTTCAAATTGCAGTGACCCACGGATACGTTCTCGGTGCAACGGTGCAACGATAGGTTCATCAAACTACTTCGTGAAGGCCATGCCATCATTCCCGTCATTCGCCTCTCGGTTTCGAGGGACTTTTTCTCCCCAGGGCTGCGGCCTTTCAGGCCTGACCCTGGGCTCAGATATTTCGGCCCTTCAGGCCGGGGCACGCGGTAGCGTTCCAACGAAGGCGGAACACAAGATGCGACCATTCACACCTGGTGCTTGTGACGTTTAAGTTCATTGATACATTCAAATTGCAGGGACCAACGGACACGTTCTCCGGCGCAATGATGGGCGTTCATCAAACCTACTTGGTGAAGGCCATGCCATCATTCCCGTCATTCGCCGCGGTTTCAGCGGCCCATCACGAAAGTCTACTTGGCCTGAAGGGCCATAACATCTGAGCCCAGGCCAAGGCCTGAAAGGCTGCAGGCC
>JANNPM010000541.1:0-3179 GCA_031400145.1 Chryseolinea sp.
GGCAGGCGAGCAGACAGTAAACATTGTCATCAGGCTTATTGATGAGGCTGTGATTGAATCCACAGATGACGAAGTGACGCTTACCTTAACGTCCATTGGCGCTAACGCTTTGCTCAGTCAATCCGGTGATCTTGACCACACGTTAACTATACGAGATGATGATAAGGTACCAGCAGACCAGCTTCAGATAGACCTTACATGGGATTTAGGAGAGGGAGAGGACATAGATCAAGTGGATTTTGATCTTTTTCTCGCCACTGACGTGGTTATCCAAAATAATACAGTTACTGATGCTGAATTATATAACGCCAGCGAAAGTCAAACAGGTTTTGAGACTCTTTGGATTACAGAAGAGGATGAAGATACGGAGTATTATATTGTTGTCAACTACAGCGCGGGCAGCGTTGACGCCGACTTTACCTTAAATCTAAATGGGGGTGAGGGCTTTTATGACGAAAGTTTCACGGAGACCTTTTCCGCTTCGGATGTTGGTAGTGCTTTGTTTTATGGACCTTTGACAAAATCAGGATCGTCTATATCCCGTAGAGCTAGCCTGATACGATTGAAAACTCCTTTGTCATACTGATCCAACATACTGATAAATTAAACCATGTGAGAATATGAGTCCAACCGTTGGATGAGGTTTTTAACCTGAAACGTAACATTTACGTGGTTCGTGCCATCAGGTCAATCGAATTTCCGCCTTATCCCCCAAATGTCACGGAATGTGAACTCCAGCACAAAAACGTCTGCACGTTGCAGAATGAGATTATTATTTATTGTACCACTGCGGTTGAAATTGTATGAAAGGTTAATAATGCCGCGATTCTCAAATAGCGGCAAACCCAGTCCAAGCGAAAAACCCCAGTCATTGAAAGTCGTATTGCTTAACACGAGATAATTTCTTTCCACATAAAAGCCGGTGCGTAACTGAATGTTTTGAAGATAAGAATCGGCGTCTCCGGACCCTTTGTGTTCAAATCCCAATGAAAACCGCATGGTGTTCCTAAGATTTAAACCATCTTCCAACCTGGCTTTTGACCATCCGGAGTATGTGACATCCACAGCATAAACGGAGCGCTGCGTTTGGAAGGACAGGCCGCTTCCAATCCGCTCGGGCAAAATGTAATCACGTTGATCGAGTTCCTCTGTCCATAACGTGTCTGCGGTGAACGATTCGTGCGCAGTGACATCGCGATCCGTATTCATTCTGAAGCGAGGATTATATGTTAAGCCAATAGAAACAGACCTGTTTTTACTGAGAAAGATCGAATATTGGGCACCCATGTCACCGGTTAATTTATAGCCGCGAATCTTGTTGGTAACACCGATGCCAGCTCCTGTTCCCGAGGCTATGGTTTCCGTTTTCTCCAAAGAGCCGAAAATATAGGATACAGTTGCGCCTAATGAAAGGTTCTTAGTGACCTGATAACCATTGCCGAAATAGAATTCCGACAGGCCTCCATTGCCGTTATAAGTAATTGTTGACGATTCATCGGCGCCAATTCTCCGGGCTGAGGTAATGTTATAATTGACATTACTAAAGGGAGCGAGTCCGAAGTTTCCCGCCCATTTCTTCGAAAACCGGAACCAATAGTTCACAGTGGTCAGATTACCTTCAACCGACGAACTAGAACGGCTGTCAGTTTCATAGCGGTCACGCTCCATGAACATACCGATCTCGAAGATCTGCGTAATCGGGTTAATTGAGGAGTACGATGCAGGGTTGAGCGTGTTGAGGTTGAAGCGATCCCGTACCCCAATTCCCGTGCCTGCCATCGCCCTATTTTGAGCGGAATTTCGGGACTTGAGCAGGCCAACTCCATAAACGGAATAAGGCGAGGCAGAAATACTCTGCGCACAAACTTCGGATGCCAAACCCACCAAAGCCAGGAGAAAACAAATATGTCTAGACAAAGGCAGTCAATTTAACCGGTGAAAGTAGGTCTAATGTCATTGATCGGAAAATAAAATAGACTAAATGAGTTATTGTGCCGTCAAGGCTGTGTATTTTCGCGACGAATGGAGAGATATTGATGACGATGCCCCGCGAAACGCGATATCTTTCAGGAGGAATCCCGGCGTTTGTAGCGCTACTGTCCAATTTGGCAGATGATTTAGTGGCATTCGTCTATATTTATTGAAATACTGTACAGGGCAACCGTTCTTTACTTGATTTACTTATTGCTACGGATGAAATTAAAAACCGCGTTAGGGCTTTTTTTGGTCGTAATAACCTGCTTCACCTGCAGTGATCCGTCCGAGATAGGCAGCAATTTTTTTAACGAAGGATCACTAGACCTGGTTTACAACGATACCATAACTGTGCGCACATCAACTGTGCTAATGGACAGCCTTGTTACCAGCAATGCCACCCGGCTTCTCGTAGGACACCATGTAGACGATGACCTTGGATCAGTGACCTGCGAAGCTTACTTCAACCTGGGGCCGGATGAGACTTCCTCATTGGAGGATGTCAATACAACGTACTCGCGACTTTCCTTGATTCTTTCATACGATAACTACTCTTATTACGATACGGCAGGAACTCAAACTTTCTTCGTACACCGTCTTACAGAAGCTATTGAAGCTTCAGAAGACGGTAATCTCTACAACACATCCGCAATAGCTTACGAAGAAAGTCCGCTGGGGGAGCTTTCGTTCATCGCTTATCCGAACAGGCTTGACTCCCTTGAGATACCGCTGACGGATGAACTGGGCATACAGCTTTATGAGCTTTCAAAGGCTTCATCTATAAAAGTCACGAACTCCGAGGAGTTCCAGGACCTTCTCCATGGACTCGTCGTTAAGAGTGATACATCGGTCAATGGTCCTATTCTCGGCTTTTCGACGAACGCAGAATTAAGACTATACTATTATGACAAGACCGTACAGCCCACAGAAGAAAAGTACCTGGCGTTTTCAATTGAAGCATCATCCTCCGCGACCACCTACTTTAATTCTATAAGAAGCGACAGAAGCAACACCTTGTTAGCGGAACTTGAAACACGTAAGTATCCGATAACTTCAGAAGTTACAAACGACCGGCTCTACCTCCAGGGCGGCAGCGGACTGGTAATGAGAGTCGAGCTTCCTTACATAAGATCAATCCTGCAGGATGATGAAAATTTAATGCTTTCTGCCGCTTTCCTGAAAATCAAGCCGATCCAAAGTTCGGA
>JANNPM010000545.1:0-7048 GCA_031400145.1 Chryseolinea sp.
TAATGTGTTTTGCCTGATCAGAAGCTATCTATCTACCTTGAAGAAAAATAACCAAAATATTCTCCAAGGTATTCAGGATGCTTTCAAGGGAAATGCCTTTGTTCCTGCTGAATAGTAACCAAATTTCTTTTTCATTCACTATTCACTATTCTTAAAGTTGTGTAGCCGTTAATAGTATATTCTTGCGTAATTGAAATGAAGATACGAGAAATTTTCTGTATGCCAGCGGCTTCAGGCGATTTGAAGATTGGATCTGTTAATCGTAATTTAATAAGCCATTAGAGCAACACGTCAACATTAGTCATCGTTGCGCGCAAGGGTGGTGGCAGGAATTCATAATTTAAGGCATTGCAACTTCCCTATCATTTAAATGATTTCATTTTTGCAGAGGCCGCGCCAGGCAGTCCGGCAGTATTCGATTTTGAGCCCTCGTTGTTTCACCTTGTCAGACATTTGGAATTACAGAGCCCTGCTGGCTGGTTGTGGTACTACGCACTAGACGAAAAACACAACCGCATACCAGCTTCCTTATATCTGAACGTGTCCAACAACGATACGGCATCATCCGTTGTTCGCAGCCCATTCGGAACCATTGAATGCAGCGATGATCTACCGCCAGAAGCGTTGTATAAATTTCTTCAGTTTGTTGAAGCTGCCTGTAAGAAAAGAAACCTGGTAAGCATTACTTTACAAGATGCGCCCGCCGCCTATGCGCCCCGGAGAAGTGCGCTGTTATGGACCTTTCTGATTAATCTTGGATACGCTGCCACCCGGGCGGAGGTTTCCGCCTGTATTAAAGTCGGGGATAAATATGAAGATGGAATCCACGAAAATGAAGAACAGGTATTGAATAAGTCACGCCTTGCGGGGTTGTCATACGGCACAGTGCCTGCTGAACAGCTCGACCGCGTTTATGGATTCATCGCCGCTTGTCATCAACTTAAAGGGTACGCGTTATCGATGAACTATGAAGACCTGCGTCGGACCGTAAGCGTATTTCCAGAACGGTTCATATTGTCGTGCGTTTTTGACAACAAGCAAATCGTTTCTGCATCTGTGGCGATCAGGATAAATAAATCCATACTCTACAATTTCTACATGGACCACGATGCTGGATATAACAAGCTAAGCCCACCGCTTTTGTTAATGGAAGGGATGTACCGATATTGCAGGGACAATGGCATCGAACTCCTCGACCTGGGAACGTCCGCGCTCGGTGGGCAACCGAATTTTGGACTGCTGGCCTTCAAGTTAAGAGCAGGAGCGTTTCCTTCACCGAAGCTTAGGTTTGAAAAGACCCTTCACTCATGAAACCTCTGGTGTCGGTTATCTGCCTGTGCTACAATCACAAAAAATTTGTACGCGCCGCCGTTGAGTCCGTCATTCGGCAAACTTATAAGCCTGTTCAGATAATTTTGGCAGATGATGCCAGTACCGACGGAGGCCAATTGATTATACAGGCTTTAAAAGCTGAATATCCATTTCTGGAAATCATCCTTTCTTCCGTTAACGTTGGTAATTGCCGCGCATTCAACCGCGCATACACGTTGGCAAAGGGATCATATCTCATAGATTTCTCCACCGACGATATAATGAAAGAAGATCGTATAGAAAAGCAGGTAGTTTTTTTTGAGCAGCACGGCAACGAGGCTGGCGTCATCTTTACAGATGCGAGTTATATTGACCAGGAGGGTAATTTCCTGAGGGACCACTTCGAATACTTATACCGGAAAAATATCATTCGCGCTATACCTTACGGCGATATCTACCGTGACGTATTATCCACTTATTTTATTGCGAGTCCCACGATGATGTTCAGGCGGGAAGTGCTTGAAAAGCTTGCCGGTTACGATGAAGAATTGGCATACGAAGACTTCGACTTTATCATTCGTTCGTCGCGATACTTCAAATATGGATTTCTTAACGAGAAGCTTACCTTGATCCGAAAGCTGAAAAGTTCCATGTCGGCCACTCAATACGCTCTCGGCGACAAGCAGCTTTATTCAACTTACCTTGTGTGCCGGAAGGCTAAGCTTTTAAACAGAAATGCAGACGATAATCAGGCGCTTGTGACTCGGGTGCAATATGAGTTAAGACAATCTGTTTTATCTGACAAGCGCGGCGAGGCGCGGTTATTTTATGATTTCCTGAAAGAATTGGGTGGGGTTACTGTCACGGAACGTTTGTTGTGGATGCTTAGCAGAAGTGGACTTTTACTTAGTCCTTTGAAAAGATTCTATCAGGCTTGGCGGTTCCGGTGACATTGCTGCGCTGAGTTTATGTTATAATTAGATAAGTAGAGTTATGGAGAAAGGCATGTTGTATAGATCAATTGCATAATGGTCTGAGGCTCTCTGCAGTTTAGCATATTACTCTACTATGCATATCGACGTGCATGCGCCAGGCAACACAACATTGTGATGTTATTGGTATTCTATCTACGGTGCGACCAAAAATTCGAATGTTTTTGTATGCAGATACACTCAGGCAAACAATTTCTACATAGAGGATTTTCACGCGAAGGCCGCAGAGCTTTTGCGCAAAGGGCGCAGATTGGTTTAATGCAGTAAAGTGACAGCGTGATCGCTGCGAATCTTTGCCTGTCTTTGCGGCTTTGCGTGAAAGAGGGTTAGATTTTTGAATTATATAGTCTTTCCTCCGACACACAAGATAAGCTCATCGAAAAGTTGCTGAAGATCCCTCACCTGTAGGATGAGTTGCTCTTTACTAACGGTGTTGATGTCTATGCTTTTGGTCACTTGCAAAGCAAAGATAAAGTAGAAACTAATGTAAAGGTGCATTGTAGATCCTATGTTGATAACGCGGTCTATGAGTTATTTTTAAGATTTACCCCTGAACGTTGTTTACCTGAAAAAATGGCTGCGTAACGTCAAGAAATGTGCGGAATTCATCTTTTAACTTGTTCAACAGATAAGTCCCCAAATGCTTTCCTACTATTTCCTGTTATCGCTTCCACTCAAAATACTCACATAGCTCTCATACCGTGAAGGCGCAATGCTTCCCGCTTCAACGGCATCCCGGACAGCACACTGCGGTTCGTTAATGTGAATGCATCTCGACTGAAACTTACAGTATTGTCTTAGCACCCGCATCTCGGGAAAATAATCGGAAAGTTCCTGCGCGCTCATGTCCACGATTCCCCATTCCTTAATCCCAGGTGTATCGATCACAAAGGTCTTCTCGTCGAGCTGGAACATCTCGGCAAAGGTCGTGGTGTGAGTACCCTTTTGCGAAAAATCGGAAACACTTCCCGTAGATTGACGGATTAGCGGTGAGATCCTGTTCAGCAAAGTCGACTTGCCGACCCCTGAATGTCCCGTGATCAACGACGTCTTGTCTTGCAAAATCGTGCGGACAGCGACGTGTCCTTCATCCAGTGCGGAAATAAGAATACAACCAGCATCGATGCTGGCATACAGCTGTTTCAAAGCTTGAAATGTCTCAAGCCCTGTGTCATTGAGCAGGTCCTGCTTATTAAAAACGACGACCTGCGGTATACCAAAGGCCTCAGCACTGACGAGCGCCCTGTCGATAAACCCGAATGAAGTTCGTGGAAACGCCAGCGTGGCAATAATTACGAGTTGATCGATATTGGCCGCCAGTGCATGCACGTGCCCCGTCTTCTTTACAGATTGACGTAGCATATGGTTCCTGCGGGGAAGAATCTCGACGATAGAAGCAATGTTATGCTCCGTATCGATGCTAACCCTATCACCCACTGCCACAGGATTAGTCTCCCGGATGTCATCCAGTCGTATCTTGCCGCGAACGCGACAGTTGTAATGCTGCCCGTCTTCACCCAGCACATCATAGAAAGAGCCGGTAGAACGCATCACGAGTCCGGTCATGTGTTACTATTATTTTTCAAGGTCACATGGAATGGCCAGACCAAATTGTTATCACTTCGGGTGAACAGGGTGCGTGGCCATTTCATGGCGTCAACAATGTTCTGCAGTAACTAAGAATTTTTTCTGTCGCGCCAAGATTCTCCTTTACATATGCCGCGGCAGCCAGAGACGAATTCGTATAAAGTTCGTTGGAAAGCAATGATTGATATCTTGACGTCAGGTCATCTGTATTCCCCACCGGGAAGGCACCACCGCGGCCAATGAGGTCAACAGCCTCCTGAAATTTTTGAAAGTTCCGGTTTCCAAAGAAAACCGGCAGGCCGTAACACGCCGCTTCCAGAATGTTATGTAATCCTTTGCCAAAAGCACCCCCTATGTATGCGAATTCACCATAGCGGTATAAACGGCTAAGCGTTCCAACATTGTCGACGATGAGCACCTGATAAATATATGGATCTATCTGATCAGCATTGGAATATCTTATGGTTGTCACCTTAAGCGCGCGTTCAACTGAAGCGATAAATGACTCCGAGATTTCGTGCGGGGCGATGATGACCTTGATATCGTGACGATTTATAAACGGCACTAAGACGTCGAGATCCTCCGGCCAGCAACTTCCAACGACAAGGAGCTTTTTCTGGCCTTTGAATTTGCTTGCGAGCGGTAACTCCTCAGCGTTGTTTACTATCTGGTATACCCTGTCGAACCGGGTGTCACCTGCAAGTGAACACTGATCGATTCCAATTGAGCTAAGCAACATCATTGATGACTCGTTCTGAACGAAGAAATGTGAGACTTTTTCGAGTATACTTCGGTAGAAGCCGCCATAGGGTTTGAAGAATAACTGATCCTTACGGAATATAGCAGAGATAGATAGTATAGGAATCTTGCTGGCATGAAGCACATCAAAATAATGAAACCAAAATTCATATTTAACAAAAATGGCAAGTATTGGTTTGACTTTGCCCATGAACTTTTTGGCGTTCTGTTCAGTGTCCCAGGGCAGATAACAAATGTGATCGGCGCCGGGATAATTCTTCCTGAGTTCATAGCCTGACGGAGAAAAGAAAGTTAGCACGACTTTACAGTCCGGGAACTCCTTCCTAAAAGCTTCCATTACTGGTCTTCCTTGTTCAAATTCTCCAAGAGATGCGCAGTGCATCCAGATTACCCGTCCATTTTGAACGCTGAAATATGCTTCCAGCTTATCGAAAACATCCTTTCTTCCCGCTACGAACGCTCCTGCCTTGCGATTGACTAAAGATGCAATACCAGTTGCTATTCGAATCAGAAATATGAGGCAATTGTAGGCAGTTTTCATCTCGCCGTAAAAATACAAACCTTCATCAACTCCTGGGGTTTATCGCCGGATTAGGACTTATCAATGTATCTCAAAGCGCTATATTCGTAAATTTAACCCGCCAATCTAACCAAGTTTACTCCAATGAACCTATACTTTAAGGGCCTTATAGTGTGTATCATTATGGCAAGGTTCACGCCGGCAAATGCACAGGAGGAAAATAGCGTCGTAAATTTCCTCACGGCGGGGCAACGTGATGCATCTACGCTGATAAATGCCTATCTCAACCCCGCGATCGAAGGACTGTCCTACGGGTTTAATGGCGGATGGTATACCACAGCCAAGGCACACAAAACACTCGGATTTGATATCGGTGTTACGGTCAACGCCGTTTTCGTACCCTCAGCCAAGAACTTTTTTGATCCCAATAGCCTTGGCCTGGAGACCATCACGGGTTTTTCATCGACGGCACCAAATGGTATGGCCCCAACGATAATGGGTCCCAAATACCAGACTACCTATGATGTGGATGCCGATGGAAATGGTCAGACAGATGCAAATTTTCAAGGTCCGAAAGGCGTTGATTTTAAAAAGAATCTGAAAATGAACGGCGTGCTTGCCCCGACTGCCCAGATTGGCATCGGGATCTATAAGAACACTGATCTAAAGATCCGCTATATGCCGGAAGTTAAAGCGGGCTCATCAAAGATCAGACTGCTAGGATTTGGTGTGATGCATGATATCAAGCAACATATCCCTGGAATGAGATTATTGCCTTTCGACCTTTCCCTTCTGGTCGCCTATACACACATCCAGGGATCTACAGGACTTGAAGGCGAATTCAACAAACCAGCGAACGACAGCCGCGCGCAGATCGTTGACTACGATATGGATGCCTGGATATTTGAAGCATTGATTTCAAAGAAGCTGGCTGTATTTACTTTTTACGGCGGACTTGGCTTCAATACCATCAAGACAACCTCTGACGTAACCGGCTCTTATGAAGTACCCGGCTTTCCCGTTGCTTTCAAGGACCCCGTTTCACTTCTCTTCAAAAATAAAAGCGCCCGGATCAACGCGGGCATCCGCCTAAAGCTTGGCCCAGTCTACCTGAGTGGCGAATATACTCTTCAGGAATATAATATGGTAAGTGCAGGGTTGGGTGTGACAATTCGCTAAAGTAAAAATGAATCTGAATGGTGGAGCAGCCATTGTTACCGGTTTATTTGCGTCTTCGTCCCTTTCCGGTTTATTTGCAATCACGTTGCTCCAAATAGACTAAAACGCATGACTAACGCTCTTGAAGCGATCCAGGAGTTCGATCGCTACAACTCTAATGATCCCAATCGCGAGATGTGGAGGGGAACAGACTATCCGAAAGAGTTATTGTATGCAATGAGGATGACCGAACGTTTGACCCAGTTCGCACCGGATTCGCCTGAGTATCTCATACTTGCCGCGAGATGTCAGCACATAGGAAGATGGGAGATACCACGCAGTGCCTATCCTATGGATCGGAAAGGTTATCTTCAATGGCGAAGCACTCTTAAATTTCATCACGCGCGAATTGCCGGCGACATACTAGCGAAAATCGGTTACGATCATGAAACAATAGAAAAGGTGAAGTTCCTTTTGCTTAAAAAGGAATTAAACCGCAATGCCGATACGCAAATGCTGGAAGATGTGATCTGCCTTGTATTCGTTCAATACTACCTCGACGATTTTGCAGCGGCGCACAATGAGGAAAAGGTCATCGAAATCCTTCGAAAGACCATGACAAAAATGTCTTCCAGAGCTATTGCAGAAGTTTCCACGCTTCCATTATCAGATAAGATTCTTGCTTTGCTTGGTCAGGCAGCGGCAACTTAGCCCAATCGGA
>JANNPM010000384.1:0-6826 GCA_031400145.1 Chryseolinea sp.
CGGCGGTTCTAAAGAAGCAAATTATAGCCGAGGCTGTAAAGGTTGCAGGCGAAGCCTATCCGGCGGAAGTAAACACCATCCTGATAGCAAATCATTTCCTGGGAAGGAACCTTTCTTTTGTATTGCTCCGGCGATAAAAACTTTCTCCTAGGTTGCAAAGACGGATAACTTAGTCCCATCGCGTCAGTGCCCCGCACATAGTTCGCAGTCCCCGAGGTGGGAGACTCTGCGGCTTCGGCGGCACAAACTATCCTTCCGGCAATAACACGGGCAAAATATGTTACCACTCATCTTATGTAGCATAACTGGAAGAGCTTGTGTAGCAGGGATCGCAGAGTCCCCGAAACGGAGACTCTGCGACGAACGATAGCGTCAGTGTCCGCGCAAGATAGTTGCAGAGTCCCCGAAACGGGAGACTCTGCAGCGAACGTGAGGATGTGTAGCGCCAGGTTCGCAGAGTCCCCGAGGCGGGAGACTCTGCGACGAAGGTGTGCAGGTGCGCTACGACAAACGACGTTTTGCAATACAAGTCTGTAGACTGGCGCCCGGCTGTTATCCTCTTCTCTCTACAACGCTAAACTGCAGCGTGATTCCCCGCAGAGTCTCCCGTTTCGGGGACTCTGAGGATTCGGCGGCACAAGGTAAGCCCGTTCCGCTCTCTCAAAAACCATCATCCTCCTCCTTCTTTTTCTTATCATCCCCATCCGCTTTTTTGATTATTGACGTTCCTTCACTCAAACTATACGGAACATCATTATCAAAATAATCTTTTCTAAAACGGTTAATGAATGCCAGCGTTTCCTCATCACTTCCAGGGACAAAGGCTATTTCACCCAGCTTGGATTTGCCTGCATTCGTTTTCTTGGAGATAATGCTATTAAAATCAGAATTCGACGACTGAACTAACAATCTTTTGTCTTCAAGTCCAAAGTAATACCACGCATCTGGTGACGCTTTGACAAAAACCTGAAACACCTGCGCACCGTCTTCGCGCTTCTTAATCTCCATGAACCCTTCAAAAGCTCCATTTATATCGTTGCGCAAGATGTTGGACATACCCAGTTTCCCTTCGCTATAAAAGGCCTTGTTCTTTTCAGACCACTTAAGGTTGACATTTGAAAACACCAGTGGTTTAGCAAACTGCGGCAGCGTAGCCAGGGAAACGTACCCTTGAAGGCTACGCTGTTCAAAATCCTTCACAACGCGCTCACCCAGAATGTCCGCTATTTTATACAGCAACTCCGTCTGGTCGCCAAGTCCCTCGTCGGCACCTTCATTTTTTATTACTTCCTGTATCTGTTTGCCCATGATGTCAAAGGCCAATACTGGTATGCTTGTGTCAACCATAAGAAAGGAATTCATGCGGATCTCATTCGTTTCGAGATTGGCCTGGCCAAGTGACGTCGCCGTAACACTGAAATCTTTTGTTCCCTGAAAAAGATTTACAGCACCTTCAAAACGAACCTGCATGGTTTCGTCCTTGTATGCAAAGACCTTCCCGGATAACTTATTGCCGCTCGCCTTTTCAGCATCTTCGATCTTAAATTCCCTGGTCGCAGTATCGTATAACAGTTTTCCATCCGGTAAAAAGAAATCCTCATCATCGTCAGATTTCTTGTTGTTCATAAAGGTGATGTACAGATTATTGTCAGTAGCATTCACATGAAGTCCCGCATTCACCTTTTGCCCTTCGTCGGTGATGGCCGTGTTGAAATCGATCAAAACATCAGTTTCGTCTCCCGTCTGTTCGTATTTGATCCACGTGTTATAATCTTTGATCTTTTTGATGTCCAGTTTTACGTAACCATTCAACTGTAACGCCGGACGTGTAGCGTACATGATCATATCACCTTTGTAAAACATTCCTGCTCCAAGAACCAGATTTTCTTCCGCTGGGACGGCACCGGTTGCCACCGTCTGCATCTGAGCCTGAGACACATTTCTGCGAAGCAACGACCTGTGGGATTTTTCTGTCTCAGAAATCGCCTCCAGCCGGAAATCTGTCATCTTTATGGCAAAAGTATCCTTAAGAAAATTCACATACTGGTAAGTAGCATGACCTGTAAACTCTTTGCGTGAAATAATGTCCACCACCCCATCCGTAAGGCGGTGGTATCCATTCAATGTGTCAAGAACAATCGTCGTATTCTTTAGCGTACCGATTTTGGCATTTTCATGAATCAGCACCTCATTGTTCTCCGGAGTTATCATAGCGTCGGCGACGATGATGTATGGAATGCCACTAACTTTTAGTTGCTGTGTTTTCAGATCATATTCTGCGCTCTCTGCGTTGAAGCTGAGGGAGTCAAGTTCCTTGCGTGTCGTATAAAAATAAGATTCTTCAAGGGGAACATTTGGAGCCCTTTTCATAGTAATTTTTTGATCCGCGAGGTCCCAATGCATTTCGGCTATTGAAGTCTTCACCTGAGCAAATGGAAATGTTATCGCCGCAGCTCCCTGAATCTCCGGACTGATATCTGCAAAATTCTTCTCCAGGTTGAACTTGATGCTTACGTTATTGCCTTGAAGAAGCGGTTTGTCAGGATCGTCACTATTGACTTTAAATCTCGCGTGGCCTGCAGTGAGGTCTTTTGAACCGAAATGCATATAGCGCGAAATCAGTTCCGTTCCACGGGTTTCAAGCTTTCCGGCACCTGCAACGCCATCCTTTGAAATAGTGACCGTGCCCTGCATCTGAGCCGAACCATCATAAAAATTGAATGGAGATTTGACATTTCTGATCTTCATCTGGTCAGCTTTCGGATACCACTTCATCTCAAAGTCTGTCAGCGTTGCGTCAGGAAAGCTTATTCCCGCGATCTTGGTGGACGCAATGCTCGCATCGGTTCCTTTAGCCAGCACCGAATCAGGATAAAACACAATATCTTGTGCATTTACGGTGGCGGCCAGGTTCTCTATTTTTCCATTTCCACGCAAACCCCTGCTGTTCATTGTCAATTCACCAGTCATTTTTGCGCCGCTGTTGTAAAGTTTATAGCCGCCGGGTGGAATAACATGATCAAAACCGAGCGACTTATCAGGTTGGGTATGCAACTTCTCTTTGAAAACGGGAAACATACCACTTGAATTGAAGGTACCCCCGAAGTTAATCGAAGACTTATCGGTATTGTTCAGACTGTCCATCTCAAAAGGCGGTATGGCAAAAAACATCGATCGATCGTACACGCCCCCGAGCACCTCTTCCCTGTCAAAATAGATTGCGCCACCGGAGGCGGCATCCAACCTTGGAAACTGAGCAGTTTGCTTCTTGCCGGACTTGTTATTGGCCTTGCTGATGTACAGTGTTCCAGAAGACTTGCCCGGAGCACCGCTCCCTCCTGCGGCTGAAGTTGTTGAATCACCAGGAACCATGGAGTTATTCACCTTCCTCCGCATCGTTTGCCCCCGTGCATTGGTTTCTGTCACGTACAAATTAACGGAGTCTATACGCGTCAGCTTAATGAAAAAACTGTCGTATTTCAGCGTAAATCCTTTGCCGCTGATCTCGAAATTACCTGCTGTAATCGTCCCATCAAATTTAATGTCCCTATTCTGCAGGATGGTGATCACACTGCTGTCAGGGGTGATGCGAACATTGAGCGAATCACTGATCTTAAACTCTTCAACACCCCTCACGATCATGTAACGCTTGTCGAAATTCAGTGTCGCATTGGGAAAGCTATCGATCACCGAATGGATCTTTAGGTTATCGTAGTCTGCATCCCCGCGATCAGATTTATAGATCAGGATAGCTTTCTCTTTAACGTGAACAAAATCTGTTTTCGGAAAATATGTCACCAGTCCCTTCTCGCTAAGAAATTCCATTGCCGCTTTCAGATCCTGCGGATTCTTTTTTGAAAATTGTGCCAGGTCGCCGGTATAGAAATCCCGTATATTATTCCTGATGCAATAATTCGCCACAAGTCCTAAAGGATGGAAGCTAAAACCCTTGCCCCCTAGGAGTCTGAAGTCTTCGGGATCATAAAAATCAATTGACTCGAGAATAAGAGGAACGGTATTCCTCCCTCCTTCCGTAAGCATGTTCAGACTGTCAGAAAAAAGATCCCACCGAATTACATCTGCCGTGAAATCGATATTAAAAAACGACGCAGAATAGGGTGTATGTTTCATGGCACCTTTGTCTTTCTGCAATAATATTGTCTGAAGACTGTCCTTGCCATAAGTGTACTTCATCCGTACCGTTGGATGAGTGATTGAATCATTTTCAATTGGTATATTGATGCTGGAACGTTGTGCCTGGATAGTGGAATCCGTAAATTGAAAATCAGACGAACGGGCGGTAAGCCTTCTTTCATTGTTGTGATATATCTCGACCGTAGAAGGTTCCCCAGTAACAGAGGTACTACCAATTTTGTTACCAGTCAGCGAAAATCCACCAGTGTACTTTACGTTCTCGTCGGCTATCCCCTGAATTTTTAAGGTATTCTGGAACGATCTGAACCGCGGATAGCTCGAAGGCGTCGAATCCTGATGCGCCACTGACCTGAATTCGAAGACACCGGAAATAAAGCCAGGTGTCTTACCTGCATAATTCAACTTGACAAGGTCTGATTTGATCTCAGGTTTTCTAATATCAAAATTATAAGCATCGAGGTTACAGGTAACGACATCCGGACCCAGACCTGCTGGCGTCCAGTCGAAGGAGCCCTGCTCACCAATAAAAAGATTGGAACGCAGGGACACGATACCTTTGGTGTTTTTAAGATTTACCGAGTCGTAGCGGGTTACGAGCGTCAATGAAATTTTGCTGAATCTGATGACCGGACCCTCGGCTATGGGTTGAGGGGGAGCATTCAGCCAGAGCGGTGGCGCCTCGACGTAGGTAGTATCAAGGGGCTGATCGGAATTGTCCGGCGTTGCCTGACCGCGATCATTTTGGTCCGCTGATGCAGTAGGATCGTTCAGATCGAAAGCGGGGGCAGAGGTGAGGTAATCAAAAATGTATTCGTCATCACGGGCGTATAGCCTAAAGGACTTTTCATAATGAAGCGCATGATGTTGAAAAAACGTTCTGCATATCTCCAGAAAATTCCCGATACTTTGTAGCTCTTCATTCTCCAGAACTTTGTCGGTGACAGTCAGAAAAGACCGTAACCGGGCGGCATCAGCGTGCTCAACAGATACGGCTCCGGCCAACGCCCCAAAGTAGTTGAAAAGATAGGGACGAAGCGGCAGTTTCTTCCTGCGCATTACCTGAAGCTGTCGCTGTATGGTAGACTGCTGATCAGCGGTAAAAACATTCCATGCCCTTGAGAAATCCGAAGCCACACGTAAAGCATCGGCATTGCGTGTTCTATCCAATACAGTTTTAACGCTATCGGGAAAGCTTGCCGGAATGCTGGACGCCTGTTTTTGCTGAGCCGTGAGTGACGCGGCGGGCAATAACAGGAGGGCCAAAAAGTATGTGTGAAAGCGCTCCACTGAAATTAACTATGAAATTCGGAAATAATGCCTAAATAAGCTACTTATGTCCTGTCACTTAACGCTGACGTAAGAAAAAACGTGTTATTGATCGGCGAAAAGCTTTTGCAGGCTTCCGCGATCTTTTATTCCAGCGTTCCGCCCATTGTACATTCACCGCTGTGCGCGATAAAGAATGCTGACAGATGCCCTTCTATCGCGCTACTTGACAACTTGTCTTGCTACACCCTCATTGGTGATAACAACGGGCTTGATCATTCCCGTATCATCGAAGTACATACGATCAATGCATGTAACCCTGGAGTTTCCATCTGTTTCAGACAGTGGTCTCCGGTGGTAAACGATGTACCAGTCCTGGCCATTCCTTATTACCGAATGATGGCCGGCGCCTGTGGCGATAAGGGCATTCTGCTGCAAAACTTTACCGATGCGTTTAAAAGGGCCGAAAGGAGAATCAGCGATAGCGTATGCCACGCAGTAATCCGCCCCGGTCCAGTCGCCCTCAGACCACATAAAATAATACTTCCCATTGCGGACAAACATAAACGGTCCTTCAACATAACCTTCCGGCGTGATCTCGCGATACGTCATGCCGTCTTTTAAGGGAGTGAAACTTTTGAAGTCGTCCCGGAGCTGTGCGATATTACAATGTCGCCATCCGCCATAGATAAGGTAGTATTTGCCATCCTGATCGTGGAAGACGAATTGATCTATAGGTTGTGCCCCATTGTGAAACTTGCCGATAAGCGGCTTCCCGAGGAGATCTTGAAATGGCCCTTCCGGTTTGTCAGCTATGGCCACACCGATTCCGCCCTCTTCGTTGTCACTTTGAATATCGTTGGCGCCAAAAAATAAAAAGTACTTCTTATCCTTTTCGATAACAGACGGTGCCCACATGGCCCTCTTCGCCCATGTGACACGGCTTGTGTCTAGAATGCGTGCGTGCTTTTTCCAGGTGACCAGGTCATCAGATGAAAATGCATCGAGATATACCTGCTCATCGAATGAGGCGGAGTAGGTAGGATAGATCCAATAGCGCTTTCCGAATACTATTCCCTCGGGATCGGCGTACCATCCGGGCAAGACGGGGTTGCCTGAGGTATTTGATTTCTTGGCCTGGGCAAGAACATTGACGGGCATCAGTACCAAGATGAAATACAGGACAAGCTTTGTCATTGAGCTATTTAAAAGCGTTTGGATCTTGAATGTACGCAAAGTTTGCATGTGACAAAACGCGTATGACCCGAAACGCCTGTACCTGGCAAAAGATTGTGTCTAATCCCTTACCGAGACGAGAGATGCATTCTATCAATGTGATTTGCCTAAAGTCACATCCTTTACCTTTACATTCCGCAACGCAAAATAAAGAATTACGAAGAAGCAC
>JANNPM010000547.1:0-2019 GCA_031400145.1 Chryseolinea sp.
GACGATTTCCGGCTCCACATATGCTTTAAAGAGTAATTCCAATGGCAAATCAAACTCTCGTGTAATTACTAAGTCCTGTTTGCCTTCCCCGGCATTGATCTTTGTTTTTAGTCCCATACTATTCTATTTACCTGACTTGTATTTTTTCATTACGGATTCTAGTTTATTAAACCTGTCATCCCACATTTTTCGAAATGGTTCGATAAAGTCAGCTACGTCCTTCATTTTTTTTGCGTTAATGAGATAGTAGATCTCCCTTCCGTTCGGCTCTTGCTTAAGCAATTCGCACTCCGTAAGTATTTGAATATGCCTTGAGACGGTTTGCCGTGATGACTTGAAATTTTCGGCTATTGCCCCTGGCGTCAATGCCTGTATTGTAAGCAACGTAAGTATCGCCCTTCTTGTCGGGTCTGCAATGGCCTGGAATACATCTCTTCTCGATTTCATTATGCAGTTATCTGACTGCAAATATAAAACGCAGCTATTTAACTGCGCAATATTTTCAACTTTTTCTTTTTGAGCCGTAATTCTTAGAAGTAATTGTTTTTATAGCGTCTCATATTTAAAACGTCTAAACGCGATCAATTGAATAGACCGTATGGAAAATACTAACGAGGAAAAAGTAGCTGATAAGTAAGGCAAGTAAAGAAATCGATTAATTTTACCCCAGAGTTGATCGCCTGGCCACAAACTGGCCGGCGTCTTGTCAACCTGAGTATGATCAAATTAAATCATAAGTTAATGCGATTCTTGATAAGCCCTATATTGACGATTGCTGCAATTTTCCTGATATCAGCCGTTTGCGCGCCGGAAAAAATAATTGCCGATAAAGAAATTATCACAGGAGCGGAACAGCTTGAGCAATATCTCCCGCTGTTAAAAGGAAAAAGAGTTGCCATGCTTGCAAATCCCACCTCCATTGTGGGCAAAAGACATCTGGTCGACAGCCTAAAAAGCCTTGGCATAAACATCGTGAAAGTATTTGGGCCCGAGCACGGGTTTCGAGGCAACGCAAGCGCTGGTGTAAAGGTCGCCGATGAAACAGATGGCCTTACCGGAATTCCCATCATCTCATTATACGGTAAAAAGAACAAACCAACCAAAGAAGATCTGGAAGATGTTGATATTATGGTTTACGACCTACAGGATGTAGGGTGCAGATTCTACACTAACATCAACGCCCTGGTGCGTTTGATGGAAGCGTGTCAGGAAAGTGGAAAGCCGTTGCTCATCCTGGACCGACCGAATCCGAACGGATACCTTATTGATGGGCCAATCCTTGACATGCAGTTTAAATCCGGAATTGGGATGTTTCCGATTCCAATGTCGCATGGCCTGACCGTCGCAGAATTTGCGCAGATGGCAAACGGAGAAGGCTGGCTGAATAATAAAGTCAAGTGTGACCTGAAAATCATCAAGGTATCGAACTATACACACGACACGCCTTATACCTTGCCGGTAAATCCATCTCCTAATTTAAACACCCAGCAGGCGGTCCTTTTATATCCTTCCACCTGCATGTTTGAAGGAACATATCTCAATCATGGCCGCGGCACTTATTTTCCATTCACAGTTCTCGGAAGTCCTGAACTGAAAGGCATCTATGATTTTTCCTTTACGCCTACCAGCATCAAGGGAATGGCTGAGACCCCTTTGCATATGAACCAAATCTGTTATGGACTTGACCTTCGGGAATATGATGTCAACAAGCTTCGTGAAAGCAAACAAATTAATATTCAATGGATCATGGAGCTTTATAGGGCGTATCCTTTCAAAGAGAAATTTTTTGACTCAAGTTTAAGCAAGGAGATGGGGACGATTGAAAGGCTGATCGGAGTTTCATCATTCCGGGACCAGATTATAGGCGGGAAATCCGAAGCCGATATTCGCGCGAGCTGGGAGCCAGGCCTGACGGATTACAAGAAAATGCGCCAGCGATATCTGCTTTACAAGTAAGCAGGATACGAATACCCGAACGGGCCAAGTATTGCTTAGGCAGGCGATTGGTTCAAAGAGAAA
>JANNPM010000388.1:0-18760 GCA_031400145.1 Chryseolinea sp.
CCGGTCATTGCTTTGTCTTGATCTGTGACGCCGTCAGATAACTACTCCACGCGATGGCAGGGCTTCTGCGGCATCCAACTACCGCGCTCTTCTTTACGAGGCAACTTCTCCTCTCGGCCTCACTTCTGCAACACCACTACACCATTCAAAACCAACGGCGTCTCTGTGGTTCCTGTAATATTATAGACCTTTTGCATTCCTGGGGCAACGTTGGCAACATCGAAAACAAGATAGTACTCATATCGGCCTGATGTTTCATCATAACAAATTACCTGCTCTCCCCGTGTGATCTCTCCAATTGCCTTCTCACCAGTAGAGGTTTTAATGGGATGATTCGGTGTCGCCTTTAGCACCTTTGCTGACATTTGAATATCATTGACAACATCAGAAAAAGTATGTACGGCACGTATCATTGTTAATTGTGTGATAACATAATTTCTGGCTTCGTGCGTTATGAGTTTGTCAACTGTAATCGTGGTCTGTGATCGTGAAGCAGGATCCATCGAAACGATCTTATCTCCTGGCCTAACGGTTGACAAGGGCTTGGTTGTTCCGTTGCTCAATGTCACTACCTGGTCGCCGGGAAAGCAGATGTCATTGCTTAAGTCACTGGCTTCGTCCGACAAATCTTTGCCGTCATTCAGGCTTTTGTAGATCTGAAAACCAAGTTCCTTCGATGTTATGTAGGAGAGCTGCAAAGGAAAGTTCTTTTCAATCTTTCCGATAGCTTTGATGTCTTCATAATACTTGTCCCATACTTTTGAATCTGCCGTGGAATTTGGAATCAAAACCTTGTACACTACACTCTTTTCGTTCGTATAAAAGACCAGGATGCCCAATTGTTGCATGCCCTCCTTCGCAATCAGGGAATAAAGATCAACGCGTTTTTTGAGCCCGTCATCACTGGTAATGTGATAAGGCTTGCGCATCTCGTAACGGTCGAGAACATAGCCATTCTCAAATTTGACGAAAGTTTCTTCATCCAGGTTTTTAATGTTGTACGATTTTGCCCGCTCATACTCCTCGATCGTAAGCGGTCGCGGATTCTGGACATCTTGTGCGGATGCAACTAATGAAAGGCAGATAAAACTCCAGGTGGCGTATATGCGCATAGCAGCAGCGTTGTGAATATTTAAGTTCATATCATGTTATACGGCAGTTTGTTCGAATTCAGGAGATTTGCTCGAATGCTTCCGCGAAGGCCTGCATTTCTTCCATTTTTCCAATGCTCACCCGGCACCACTCTTTTCCGGCAAACTTCCACGGCCTGACGCCCACGCCGCGCTTCATCATTTCGTCGGTGAATCGCTGTGCGTCCATCTTGACAGGGAACATCACGAAGTTTGTGGAAGAAGGTATGTACTCATACCCATTCTTTTTCAACACACTGTAGAGATACTCTTTCGAGGCGACAGTCTTCTTTAGGGCATCGGTTAAATACTCCGAATCATTATAGGTCGCCAGCGCAGCGCTGCCCGAAGTTGCAGATATACAGCCCCAGTTGGCGGTGTACGGCTCAAGATTTTTAATCGCTTCCGGTTGTCCCACAATATATCCAACACGAAGGCCCGCGAAACCATACAATTTGGAAAAGGTGCGCGCTACCAGCACATTCTGACCCTTTTTAACACAATCGATCAAGGAAGTTCCTTTAGGATCGTCCGTGTAGTCAATGTATGCCTCATCAATAAACACAGGGACCTTTCTGGATACCCTTTCACAGAACGCTTTCAGCTTGGCCGTATCAACCACGGTACCCGTTGGGTTGTTGGGATTGCATATGTACATCATTGCGGTCTTGTCGTCTATTTTTTTCTCCATCCCATCCAGATCGAGCTTGTGTTCTTTTGTCAACGGAACTTTGACCCATGTAATCGATTTCATCGCCATAGCCTTTTCAAGCAGGTCTTCATAGGTAGGATCGCCCGAGATAATATTGCCGCCAACCTTACTAAACAGCAGCGCCGCTCCATGTAGCAGAGGCGATGAGCCGGCGCCTAGCATAATTTGCTCTGGCTTCAATCCCTCATAGTCGGCAATTTTCTGCTGAAGTTCAGTGAGTGCAATGAAAGGATACTGGTAGCTGCTATCGATCGCTTCCTGAATAGCCTTTTTGGCTTTATCCGATGGTCCAAACGGATTTTCATTGGCAAAGAGCCGGGCTTTCAGCTTTGGAAACTCAACGATAAGATCTTCGTCTTTTACGCTTTTTATCGTGTTGGCTGTGCCGGCGACGGTGTTTGCACGTGCATTGAAGCTGCCTTTTAAAAGGGTCAAGCTACCGGCCAATAATGCACCGGTCTTCAGCCAGATGCGTCTGTTCATGCGTGGTGGTTTCATAGGGTTGGGAGACATGGATTATATATAAGTGAAATATTTTGTTTTAAACATTTTTTCTAAAGAGCATCCCATCGCGGCTGTCACATTTCGTCCCTCTGAATTTACAAGCGCAATCGAAATGAAACCATCATGCACTTCCTATATCTGTTTCTCTTTCAATTTCAATAAACTTCCGCGCTCCCTAATTGTATGTTTAATGTAGTGTTTTTGAAGGGATTTTTTATCTAAATCTGATGTTCGACCAGAAGTAAATTTCAGGAATCGTTTGTGGAGAATATTATTCTCGGACTTCTATAAAGAGTAACAGAAGGTATTCTGCCTACTGGAAAAATAGTTTTTTGTAGTTACGATCTTACCCGAGCGCTTTCACCCCTGGCAATTCTTTGCCTTCGAAATACTCAAGCAGCGCCCCGCCGCCGGTAGAGACGTAACTCACCTGCTCGCTAAAACCGAACTGCGCCACTGCTGCTGCCGAGTCACCACCGCCGATCAATGAGAAACAGCCGTTTTGCGTTGCCTTTACCACAGCCTGCGCAACGGCCTTAGTACCCGCAGCAAAGTTTTCCATTTCAAAAACGCCCATCGGTCCGTTCCACAATATCGTCTTGGACGACTCAATTACTTTACAAAACACAGAGATAGCCTGGGGTCCAATGTCAAGGCCCATCCAGCCATCTTTGATGGCATTATTTTCTGAGATCGCCGTTTCCGCATCTGCAGCGAATTTATCCGCAATCACCGAGTCCATAGGCAGCATTAATTCGACCCCCTTTAATTTAGCTTTCTTGATCAGATCCTTAGCAAGGTCAAGTTTGTCTTCCTCCACCAATGATTTACCGACCTTGCCGCCAAGAGCTTTGAAAAATGTATAGGCCATTCCGCCGCCGATGATGAGGTTATTGACCTTGTCAAGCAGGCTCTCGATAATTAGTATTTTGTCGCTGATCTTGGCACCCCCCATGATTGCAGTGAATGGTTTGGCTGCTTTCCTGATCACCTTATCGGCATTTTCCAACTCCGCTGCCATCACATAGCCGGCGCATTTTTCGGAGAAGAACTGCGCAACGATAGTTGTCGATGCATGGGCGCGGTGCGCGGTTCCGAAGGCATCGTTAACGTAAATATCGCCGTGCTTCGATAACTTTTCCGCAAACGAAACATCTCCTTTTTCCTCCTGCTTATAGAATCTAAGATTTTCCAATAGCAACACTTCGCCGGGTTTCAAATCGTCGGATAGCCGATACGCTTCGTCTCCGATACAGTCTGGAGCAAATTGAATCGATTTCTCCAACAGCTCCTCTGTTTTTAAAATTGTGTGCTTCAGCGAATACTTCTCTTCAGGGCCTTCCTTCGGTCTGCCCAGATGTGACATCAGTATACAACTTCCTCCATCGCTCAAGATCTTTTTTATCGTTGGTATCGTGGCCCGTATGCGATTATCATCTGTCACATTGAAACTTTTGTCGAGGGGAACATTAAAATCAACGCGTATGAGAGCACGTTTTCCTTTGAAATTTACAGTATCAATAGTTTTCATAAACGATTCAGGTTAAGACGGGGACGAAGGTATAAAAACAGGCGGCAGTATGGCCTAATTGATGATGCATTTTTTGCCGGTTATCATTCAGCCGGGACATTGAGTGAATGAAGAAGTCCATTTCGAGGGAATCAGTCGCCAAAGCAGATCCCGAGTCCTTTGGATGCCTGGACGAGGTAGGAGTCTTTGTTCACCAGACTTTGGTCCTGGGTAGCCTCGTCGAGCGTTACCGACGTTATCATATTGTTTCGGAAGGCCACCATCCTTCCGAAGCTTTTTTCCAGAACAAGCTCGAAGGCCTTTACCCCAAACAGTGTAGCAAGCACACGATCGTACGCAACGGGGCTTCCACCGCGTTGCACGTGTCCAAGAACTGTCTCCCGTATGTCGGCAGTACATCCCGCATCCTTCAGTTGCTTTGAGAGTTGATAGGCAACTCCGCCCAGGCGCACATGTTCAGATCCTGTGTCACCAGTCGTAGATGTTATGGATCCCGCTATTGCACAAGCTCCTTCTGCTATAACAATATTTGCAAAGCCTTTGCCCTTCTTATAACGTTGCTGTACCCGCTTCAATACCTTGTTGACATCGTATGGTATTTCCGGCAGCAGACAAATCTCCGCGCCTCCGGCGATGGCCGTATGCAGAGCTATCCATCCTGCGTCCCTCCCCATTACCTCCATGATCATTACGCGATGATGACTTTCGGCTGTAGTAACAAGCTTGTCGAAGCTGTCAGTGGCAATCTGCACTGCAGTTTGAAATCCAAACGTCATATCGGTTGCGGCGAGATCATTATCAATCGTTTTTGGAACACCGATAATAGGTACGCCTTTTCCATAAAGAATTTTTGATATCTTCTGAGAGCCATCGCCGCCGATATTAATTATTGCATCGAATTCCAGCGCCGTGAGCTTTCTTACAAGTTCATCAGAACGATCTTCAAACTTTATTGTACCGTCGGGTTGAGGTATAGGAAATTTTATAGGATTGTCTTTATTGGTCGTCTTTAGGATCGTACCACCCTTAACATGTATACCCGCGGAATGCTTTGCTGAAATACGAATAATTTGCTGAGGATCCTTTAATACGCCATTGAAGGCCTCTATACTGCCATAGACTTCCCAGTTCTCTTCTCTTCGCGCTCGTTTGGCAATACCGCGAATGACAGCGTTTAGTCCGGGACAATCACCGCCACCTGTCAGTATAAGAATCTTTGGCATAACTTAAGATTGACTATTGTTCAATATTATAAAAATTACCGCAGTGTCCAAACGCGCACTGCCAGACTTACAGCTTGCGGCTTGCAGCTTTTAACGGCGGTTAACCGAAGCCCTGCTAAGCCTGTCATTGATTGCAAGACCAAGCCCGGTGTCAGGGACATATTCCGCAAGGATAATATCAATATCCATCTCATCAAACTTCCGAAGCGCAGAAAACAAATTTCTTGCTGCCTCACTTAAGGAGCCGTTTGCCGAGAGTATAAATTGATGGTCCATGTAATAATTATCCTTAAAACTCAATACACCCACTCGCCGGCCGTAGTGCTGTTCGATGAGGGTCTTAATGTTACCTGTGACCAGTGGTTTTATTGGCGAATAGTGGCTCTTCAACTGACCGGGTGAACTCGGATTGGAAGATGAATGTAGCATCAGCGTAACTTGTCCGATTAGCTTTTGTATCGGCTTCAATGACAGTCCTCCCAGCCGATAAACGACGGGAACGTCATCTTCAAATCCGATTATTGTTGATTCCAGCCCGATGGAACTGATGCCGCCGTCCAGAATATACTCAATCTTGCTGCCCAATTGATCGTTAACGTGTGTGGCAGCCGTTGGACTCACATAGCCAAAGGGATTGGCGCTGGGCGCCGCTAGGGGATACGCCAATGTCTCGAGTAGCTTACGTGTTAGTGGATGGTCGGGACACCGGATCCCCACGGTATCAAGGCCTGCACTTACAAGATCAGGGATCAATGATTTCTTTTTGAGGACAAGGGTCAGCGGCCCTGGCCAGAAATTCTCCGCCAGCACCTTTGCTTTTTCAGGCACAGCTGATACATACAAGCTGGCGTGTCGCATGTCAGGAACGTGGACGATCAGCGGGTTGAATGCCGGTCGCTCTTTTACAGCGAAAACTTTCGCTGCAGCAACGGCGTTAAGCGCATTGCATGCAAGTCCGTATACCGTTTCCGTGGGAATCGCCACAAGCTCTCCGGCGTCCAGCAGTATTTGCGCCCGGGTAATGTCAGTTCCAATCACAGCCATGAAATGCGCAAAGGTAAATTATTTGCAAGGATAAGAGAAAGCAGTAAGTTCGGAGCCCGAAGACTCGGATAGTTCTCCAAATCAAACCTGGCAGAAAAATTATTTATTATAATATGAAGGTTAAAGTTTTATTGATGGCAGTTATCATCAGCGTGCCGACTTTCGGCCAGAAAAGAGATGCAGCGCTAATCGGGCAACTGGAAGATTTATCACGAGCGTTTCACGGTGATGTCGGAATTTATGTGCGACATCTCAAGTCCGGCAAGACATACGCAGTTAACGCTGACACTATATTTCCAACGGCGAGCATGATCAAGATTCCAATAACCATTGGCACCTTCGACAAGATCGAACGCGGTGAGATTGACTACAACGCAATTCTTACCTATCGCGATTCACTGCTATACGAAGGTGACGATATTCTCGGTTCTTTTAAGGATGGAGAAAAGATTGCGCTTAGCAAAGTCTTGATGTTAAGCATAACAACCAGCGATAACACTGCCAGCTTATGGTGCCAGTCTCTGGCGGGTTCCGGCACAGCAATTAACCGTTGGCTGGATGATAATGGCTATCGAAACACCCGGGTAAATTCACGAACGCCCGGGCGGGAGGATGCCAGGACACGCTACGGTTGGGGGCAAACGTCGCCGAGGGAAATGGCAGAATTGATGGCGAGCATCCGTGCAGGCAAAGTGATTAGCCCGCGCGCAAGTGAACGTATTTATCGGAATCTTACGCATATATTTTGGGATTCTCAGGCGCTGTCTCAGATTCCGCCATACGTTCAGGCTGCGTCAAAGCAAGGCATGGTAAATCAGTCACGCTCAGAAGTTGTCCTGGTAAATGCGCCGCATGGCGACTATGTATTTTGTGTTATCACTAAAAATCAAAAGGACGAAAGCTGGAAGAGCGATAACGAGGGCTATGTGCTGCTTAGGAAAGTATCCGCTCTTCTATGGTCTCACTTTGAAGCGGATTCAAAATGGGTGCCGGCAGAAAAGATCGATGCATGGTATTAAATTTGTTAGCTACGCATTTAGATTGAAGCTTTAAAACAGCCTATGAGTAACAAGATCCGGTCGATTTTAAAGGCCATCGCGCTAATTTTAGTTTTGCTTGCTATTGTTATGCAATTACAATGGGTTATTATTCCATCGATTAGCGTTTATAAATTCTGGCTGGTGGTTTTAGCCTTTGGTCTGATGCTCATCAGCTCAAGATAATCCCGCTTTTCTTCCCAATCGCCAAACTGATTTATCATCGACGGTAAGCCCAATGTTTTGAGCTATAGCCCATTAATTGGTCAATCAAAATAATGCGGTCCACCGTTCAAATTAAATGGTGGGAGCTTATCTCTAACTCCTGGCCAGCTGCTTGTGTTTCCAATGAAAATACCCCATCGAGCCTGCGATGAGCACCGTGCCAGCAATGGAAAGCGTGTAACCGGCGGAGATAAAGAATTCAAGCCAGCTTAATTCAGCATAGCCAAACTCTTTAAAGAATAAAACGCCCACGCTGCCGAGATAACCAAAGGAATCTGCCACATACATTATAAATCCAACAGTTCCTACATAGTTGAACGCTGCGAGCAATCTGTCAAAAAAGACGCTGTTAAATGGAACGTAACCAAGATAAAGACCGAGGCCGATGGCAATCATCCACAGCGGCGGACCGATAAGATGTTGTTCAAAGAGAAAAGTGCTGACACCTGTAATGACCATTCCGATCATAATGATCAAATGATTTATCATTAGAGCGGTTTTATTGTTCTTGATCAACATGAGGCTGCCCATGACTACCAACACCATAATGGACACGGGGATTTCAGTGGTTGTAAAAATTTCGGGTGAATCACCATATCCCAAAGTCTTCCAAACTTCGGCGGAGAAATTATCCCTGAAGTCCCTGAAGATCGTGAGTAGCATATAGGCAATAGTGAACAGGATGATTCCCGGCAAGAAAGCTTTGAGAAATGCTTTGCGCTCAACTCCATCCATAGGCTTGCGCTTCGTCCGCAGGGCTTCGTCAAGAGCTGATGGTGGTGGAAGTTTATCCAGAAGGTAAAGAAAAATGAGCAACGGAACGCTGAAAATACAGGACGTTACGAAGGGCATCCACATTTCAGATACATCCCAGTCACGCATAATGAACCCGCCAACAGACTTTGCGAATCCAGCTGAAAAAATGAAGCTGACCGATAAGCCGGCACCCAGCACCTCCGTGAATCGTCTTCCTTCCAAATATCCAAACACCATTCCCCAGACGAGTCCAAGCGGAAAGCCGTTGGTAAACAGAAAAATGATATTGTATGGAGCGGGTACGAAAGCAAAGAACAGCCATGAAAGTCCCGCGATTGATACCATGAGAAGGATGCCGGCCGATCTCGATGACGCCTTCAGCTCTGATATGATCTTTATTCCGACAAATTTAGAGGCTGCGTATCCAACCAGCTGAAACGTGACAAGCCATACTTTATAGCTAATTCCTAAGTATGCAAGTCCTTCGAAGGTTGCAACAGAAAATGTTTTGCGAAAAGCATAAACACATGTATACAGCGAGAATGCCATCAGCGTGGCATACAATGCAAAGAGGAACCCATTGGTTTGCTTTAGCCACCTTGTAATGGGTGTCTCATTGGATAATGCCATGCGTGTTGAATGAAAATTGTTGCCAGGTTCCGCCGTACAATATAGAAATCGTCTTAAATCCGGTATTCAGCAATTGGTCCGCCAGTTCCGGAAACCTGCTGATCAAGTCTGATGGATGATGGGCATCGGAGCTTAAGGTAACAGGCAGATTTTTTTCAAGTATTTTTCTCAGTATCCACGGGCTCGGGTAGGGTGTTGTTGCTTTTCCCTGATAAAGACCGCGGGAGTTAACTTCAACAACTGCACCTTGTATTGCAATTCGGTCGATCGTTAAATCCAACTGTTCCTGGTACCACGAATCGTCTTCATGAAAAAATTTGTTTTCGATATTTTGGATCTTGATCTTGTCGAGGTGGCCGATCACGTCGGGACAAGACTCGTCGATCATTTGTCGCGTGAGCTCAAAGTAGCGAGTAAACGCAGCCTGGCTGTCGCCGTGAAAAATCTTTTCCAGCCCCTCGAGGAATGTAGTATGCGATCCATCAATTTCCCATGGGCGTCCATCGGGAAACGTGTCAACGAAATGGATAGATCCGATCGTGTAGTCTAACTTCTCTCTGAATTGGTCAGCAGAAACAATGCCCGGTATAAAATCGATTTCAAGTCCTTTGTATATCTGTAGCTCAGAAGTGCGAGATTTTATGGCTTCAAGTTCCTCCAGATAGCTGGTAAGCCGGTCTGGCTTCATGCACCAGGAACAAGGGAAATTTACAGGTGCATGTGAGGAAAATCCAATGCTAGGCATTTTCCATTCGATGGCCTGCTGTACGTAGTCGTTGAGTTCGCCTTTGCCATCGCAGAACTTGCTGTGCATATGAAAATTTGTCCACATGTATTACGGGATCAATTTGGAACGACAAAATTGCAAGAAAAACATCAAACAACAACCTGCTTGCCAGCCTTACATCACCACGACGCCCTTCGGAGATTCAATAGTTATTTCCATCGATGCGTGGGGTCCGTGCTCGACCTTTGAGGAAAGACCAACGCTCTTAAGGATCTGCTCTACTTGCTTCGGGTACGGATCAAATATTTTGAAAGACTTTAACAGACAACCTTTTGGGGAGCTGACGGATGGGTGAATAGTGTCGGGAGACCACTCAATAAAAAACGGCACCAGCTGACCTCCTACAGAATTTAAAGACAACGTTCGCCAACGAAGCGCTGTTCCGGCGTCTGTAACGCGCGACCCGTCGGCAATATCCGAATGCTCAATGCCCGACTGATTCACTCTTTCGCAAAGTCCATCAATGTCATCGGTATGCGCTGACCATGTAAAAAGGTTTGGTTTGGAAAACGTCCTGATGATCTCAAATTGCCGGATTAGTTTTTCTCCTGGCAAAGGAGCAATGACTTCAAGGTATTTCTTTTCACCTAGCGAAATCAGCGCGTTGTGCGTTCCAAGATGTGGGTGGATTCCGCCCGGCTGCGGGGTTAGACCCGTTATCTCTTTTATGAATTCAATGCCTGTGGCAAGGTCAGAGACACCCAGCAGCACGTGATCAATTGCCTCAAGATTGTTAGCGTTATTCCGGCGTTTATTCAAGGCGATTATTTTAAATGGTGAAGCTACCAACAAGGGCTACAAGCTACAAGCCACAACCTTCAAACATTGCGTTCGTCTTGGGGCTTTGCAAGTCTAAGGTCTTTTTAACCCGGGCTTGACAAGGGCGGGGAGGTTGCAGCTAATATCGTTAACAGCCTTCAGAACTCCTTTTATTCGCCGACAACGTAAAGTCTGTTTCCAGGCAATTTACTTTCTTTTTATCTTCGACGCGTGCCAATTTTAGCCTAACGATATGGTATGAAGTATACGGTTTTATTGCTTGTTTTAAGTTTATTTACCAGGATGAGTTCAGGACAAACTATCTTGAAGTTATACGACGGAATAATCCCCAACGAGATCGCCGGTCCCGACAAAGAGACATCACAGGACGACAAATTTGAGATCAGTAATATATCCAGGCCCACCCTTGAGGTATTTCTACCGGCAAAGGAGAAATCTAGCGGTACGGCAATTGTAATCTGCCCTGGCGGAGGCTATGCAATCAATGCCTATCAGCATGAAGGAATACTTGTGGCAAAGGAGTTTGTAAAAGCGGGTGTTGCAGCATTTGTTTTGAAATACCGCCTTCCAAGCGACAAAACGATGAAGGACAAAAGCATAGGTCCGCTACAGGACGCGCAGCAAGCGGTCATCGTCGTAAGGCAGCGGGCGAAGGAATGGAACATAAACCCTGACCGGATTGGTATTGCAGGGTTTTCAGCGGGAGGTCATCTAGCCTCAACGGCAGGGACACACTTCAATAAGGCCCTGGTCGATAATCCTGCCAATATTAGTGTCAGGCCGGACTTCATGGTCCTGCTTTATCCGGTCATAAGTTTCACCGATAGCATTGGGCATATTGGTTCGAGAACAAATCTGATCGGGAAGTCGCCCAAGCCTGATGCAATAGAACTTTATTCAAACGAACTGCATATCACTGCCCAGACACCACCGACTTTTCTCATGCACGCCGGCGACGACGACGTAGTGAAGGTGGCGAATAGTATACGCTTCTATGAAGCCTTGCATCGTCGCAATGTTGCATCGGAGCTTTTCATTTATCCCAAAGGCGGCCATGGTTTCGGTTTGGTAAATCCCACCTCACCTGACGTGTGGATGCACCGCTGCCTGGATTGGATGAGAAGCAACAAATGGTTATAAAGATTTGATCAATTCAACTCAACTTAAGAAGTATGTTAAAGACGTCGCTGTTTATAGCACTCGCCGCTGTTGGTTATTCAATATCCGCACAGCAAAACTGGAAAATGATAGCGGGAAAGATTAGCTCACCATGGGCGGAGAAAGTCGATCCCGCCAAACCTTTACCGGAGTATCCGCGTCCCCAACTGGTTCGCGAAAACTGGTTAAGTCTGAACGGTGAATGGGAGTATGCGATTAAACCGAAAGGAGATAGCCTTGCCGGGAAATTTGACGGGAAAATACTGGTACCATTCGCGATTGAATCTGCATTATCTGGCGTCGGCAGGCAAGTTGGCAAAGACAACCGCCTTTGGTATCGGAGAACGGTAACCTTACCCGCCACTTTCAAAAAGAAGACAACGTTATTGCATTTTGGAGCCGTTGACTGGCAATGTGATGTTTATGTAAACGGGAAGCTTGCTGGTTCACACGAGGGTGGTTATGATCCGTTCTCTATCGACGTTACGTCCTATTTGAAACCGGGGCCTCAGGAAATCGTAGTGAGCGTCTGGGATCCTTCCGATGACGGTCCGCAGCCGAGAGGGAAACAAGTCAATAAACCTCACGGCATCTGGTACACACCGGTTACAGGCATTTGGCAAACGGTATGGATGGAGCCTGTTGCCAAAACATATATCCTTTCCACCCGCCAAACGCCAGACATCGATCAAAAAGCAATCCAGGTGCTCGCGCTTGTGAGTAACCTTCAGGCTGGCGATATGCTTAAGGTAACTGCGTGGGACGGAGAGCAGATCGTCGCAGAGGAAACAATCGGCAGCATGACAGCCACGCTTAAGATCGCGGAGCCAAAACTATGGTCCCCTGATTCACCATTTTTGTATGACCTGAATATTTCCATTCTACGCAAAGGCAAAGTGATCGATCAGGCGAAAAGCTATTTTGCGATGCGTAAGATATCGACTGCACCTGATGAGAACGGTGTTTTACGAATGCTTGTAAACAATAAATTTCTCTTTCAGATGGGACCTCTGGACCAGGGGTGGTGGCCGGATGGATTGTATACCGCACCAACGGATGAAGCATTAAAATTTGATATTGAAAAAACCAAGTCGATGGGCTTTAATATGATTCGTAAGCATGTGAAGGTAGAACCGGCACGATGGTATTATTACTGTGATAAGGCGGGTTTACTCGTTTGGCAGGATATGCCCAGCGGCGATATGGGGAACAGCTGGGAGCAACGTCCCGGAATATTGGGCAAAGCCACGTCCAAAGAGCGTACGCCGGAATCTGAGGCAATTTTTAAGCGCGAGTGGAAAGCGATAATTGATGCTGTATACAACTTCCCTTGCATTGTTGTGTGGGTTCCATTTAACGAAGCCTGGGGCCAGTTTAAAACTGAAGAGATCGTGAATTGGACGATGCAATATGATCCGTCACGATTGGTTAATACTGCAAGCGGCGGAAATTTTCATCCTGTAGGTCATATTCTTGATCTGCACAATTATCCCGAACCGGTAATGCCGGACCCCACCCTATTTGGTAAAGACCGGGTCATCGTATTGGGTGAATACGGCGGGCTCGGCCTGCCGTTAGAGGGCCACACATGGCAGACAAAAGACAACTGGGGATACCAAAGCTTTCCCGACAAGGAGAAACTGCTCGAAAAGTACATTTCATTCCTTGCCCGATTTGAACCCTTAATAAGGGCCGGCCTTTCCGCCGCCGTCTACACCCAAACGACAGACGTCGAGATCGAGACCAACGGATTGATGACCTATGACCGGAAGGTTATAAAAATGCCCGAAGGGGAGTTGTATGAGGCGCATCAAAGACTCTATAAAGTGAAAAGTGAACCGTGAAAAGTTATGGAGCCCTGCGGTGGCTCAAATAATTTTTAAATTCCCGATAGCTCAGCCACTTTTTCACTTATCACTCTTAAACTGGTAGGTGGTGCGCGTGCTGTATACTTGGCCGGGACTTAGGACCACGGACGGAAATTCATCTCGATTAGGGGAGTCGGGGAAGTGTTGCGTTTCGAGGCAGAGCCCGTAACGCTTGGCATATACGGTACCATACTTACCTGTAATTGAGCCATCCAGAAAATTACCGGTATAAAACTGCACACCTGGCTCCGATGTAAATACATCCATCGAGCGGCCGCTGACGGAATCATAGACAGTAGCGATTTTGCCGAATTCTCCCGGTTCCTTATCAACCACATAACAATGATCATACCCTCCTCCAAATTTAATTTGCTCGTAATTGTCGTTGATTCTTGATCCGATAATAGTAGGAGTAGTGAAATCGAATGGTGTTCCTTTCACAGGCCTGATCTCACCGGTGGGTATAAGCGAAGGATCAACGGGGATGAATTTGGAGGCCGCCAGCGTTAAGGAATGGCCCAGAATATCACGCCTGGTGTTGCCTGAAAGATTAAAGTAACTGTGATTAGTCAGGTTTATGACCGTTTTTTTGTCGGTCGTGGCCTCGTAGGATATCTTGAGTTCATCGTCGTCTGTCAGCGTATAAATGACAGTTACCTTAAGGTTGCCTGGATACCCTTCTTCCATATCGCGGCTAAAATATGTCAATTTCAGCGTGGCAGAATCCGTGGCAGAAGACGGCGCAGCATTCCAAACTACTTTGTCAAATCCTTTTACACCTCCGTGCAGGTGATTCTTTCCGTTATTGATGGCAAGCGAATAAGTTGTTCCATCGAGCTTAAATTTTCCGTTGGCAATACGGTTTCCATACCGACCAACAAGGGCACCAAAGAAAGAAGGAGCTTTCAGATATCCGGAAAGCGAATCACAGCCGAGTACAACATCTTCAAATATTCCATTTCTGTCCGGTGCTTTCAGCGAGGTTATGATGCCTCCATAGTTGGTTATCTTCGCCTCCATTCCATTTGCGTTTCTAAGTGTGTATAGCGATACAGCCGTTCCGACGGGCAAGTTGCCGAAGGACGATTCGTCTATCGTGGCGGCACGTGAAACCGAATCAGCAACTGGCCCTTTAGGTTGCTCTTTTTTAGGATTGCAAGATGCCATCATAAGGATTGGAACTAATGCTATGGTGAGGTGTAACGTGTAGTTTTTCATGTGTTAATAATTGTTTTTCGTAGTCACATGGAATCACATGGTTAATTAACATCCTTTTGGGTGAACGCAGTGCATGACGATTTCATGTGTTAATAATTGCTTTTAGTTTTCATATGGAATGGCCAAATCAAATTATCATCACGTTGGGTGAACAAGGTGCATAGCCATTTCATGCTGCTAAAGTTGCGCCTTCTAAAGTATATCTGATTATGCAAAGCGCCGACCCGGCACTAAATTAGGATTTTATCCTTTAAATAAACAAGCAAGTAAAGTTAAGTGTGGTCTTGATGGATAAGGCTCGTTCCGGAGCTGAGGGAAACGATATAATGGTCCATCGGGCGGCCGAATCGGCTGGTATATGCGTTGCCCAGAGTCCCGATGAACGCATCGATGCCTGCCTTCTTCACAATATTAATTGTACAGCCTCCAAATCCACCACCCATCATCCGGGATCCGAGAACACCGTCAAACTCCTTTGCCTTTTCAACGAGGAAATCAAGTTCTTCACAACTAACTTCATATTGTCTGGAAAGCCCTTCATGACTTAAGTACATTTTCTTCCCGAAGGCTTTCAGATCTCCTGCGGCAAGATCTTGTGCCGCTTGAATAACACGCTGATTTTCTTCCACGACGTATCGGCACCGGTCTAATGTTCTCCCCCTAAACTCTGGTTTACATGTATTCAGCATTTCAATATTTACATCCCTAAGACTTTTAACTTCCGGATAACGATTTTGAATGATGCGTACGCCTTCTTCGCATTCAATGCGCCTCGTGTTGTATTCAGATCCTGCCAGCGAGTGCTTGACCAAAGTGTCGCACAGCACAAGCGAGTAATTTCCAAGTTCAAGAGAAAAGTGTTCATAGGACAATGAACGGCAGTCCAGCACAAACGCTTTGCCCGATTCGCTCATCATGCTGGCGAACTGATCCATTATGCCGCACATAACGCCTACATAATTGTGCTCCGACCATTGAGCCATCCGTACCATTTCCAATTTAGGGACACCCAGATGAAAAAGTTCATTCAAGGAAAATGCGAATCCGCATTCCAGTGCGGCCGACGATGACAGGCCTGCACCTGTTGGGACGTCTCCGTCCATCACACAATGAAAGCCCGTCAGTCGATGTCCCTTATTGATAAATCCACGAACCACACCCAACATATAATTAGCCCATATGGGTGGCTCGATCTTTATGGGATTTGCTACGTCAAAGGTGATCGTCTCATCATGTTTCACGGAGTAAAGTGTTGCCTTGCCGGCATTCTTTGACAGACCAATGGCAAAAATCATTTCCCGGTCAATTGCGGCCGGCATTACGAAACCATCATTATAGTCTGTGTGCTCGCCAATAAGGTTGATCCTTCCCGGGGAGCGCACCATTAATGGCTCCGAATGGTGCGTGGCAATAAATTTTCTGCGAACGTTTTCCTTCATAATTTGAATCCGACAAAGCTACTGAACGATGAACTTATAACAAGTGGTAAATTGTTTCTAAATCATGAAGTGGACAGATGTTTTGAATTTTTCAAAAAAGGGTAGTCCGGCGCCCGATAAAAGAGTCGAGAAGTCTGATATGGAATGGCAGCAATTGCTGACACCGGATGAATATCGAATTACACGAAAGAAGGGCACAGAGCGCGCTTTCACGGGAGAGTATTGTGAGGCACACGAACCAGGCCTTTATGCCTGCCGCTGCTGCGATACTCCCTTATTCGATTCGACCCGCAAATTTGAGTCAGGTACCGGCTGGCCGAGCTTTACAATTCCAGTAAAGGATAGCGTGATAAAATATGAGGCTGATACCAGCTACGGAATCACACGTGTCGAAGTCATGTGCAACGTATGTGATTGCCATCTGGGACATGTTTTTCCAGACGGCCCTCCTCCCAGCGGACTAAGATATTGTATTAATTCAGCTTCTATAAGGCTCGCCGGACAAGCCGTAGCGTAGCGCTCGGGTATTTAGGCGTTAATTCCTGAATGATTTCATTTATTAGAAAGTATGCCAGAGATCATCCTCCAACATAATTGAAGGGTGTGATTGATTTAAGTTTATTTCTCACTTCCTCTTTAATCTCCAGAGTATCAATGAAAGCGGCCAGGCTTTCCCTGGTTATCTTTTCATTTTTTCTAGTGAGATCTTTTAAAGCCTCGTATGGATTTGGATAGCCTTCTTTTCGAAGGATGGTTTGGATAGCCTCAGCCACGATTGCCCAATTGTTGTCCAGATCGCGGTGCAATGCGTCGCCGTTGAGTTCGAGCTTCCCCAGGCCGTTCAGTAAAGATTTCAAGGCTATATGTGTATGCGCTAACGGTACGCCTACATTCCTTAATACGGTGGAGTCTGTCAGGTCGCGCTGAAGTCTGGAAATTGGAAGTTTCGCTGCCATGTATTCAAATATGGCATTGGCAAAGCCAAGGTTGCCTTCAGCGTTTTCAAAATCGATAGGGTTGACTTTATGAGGCATGGCGGACGACCCGACTTCTTCCTCTTTTACACGCTGCCGAAAATACTCCATTGAAATGTACTGCCATATATCGCGACTGAGATCTATCAGAATAGTGTTAATGCGCTTAAGATTATCAAATAATGCAGCCATGTTATCATAGTGCTCAATCTGCGTGGTTGGATAGCTCCGGACAAGACCGAGGTGCTGGCAGAATTCTTCCGCAAAGTGATTCCAATCATGCTCAGGAAATGCAACATAATGGGCATTGAGGTTACCGGTTGCTCCTCCAAACTTGGCGGCATGAGGAACTGATTTTAACTGTGACAACTGCTTATCTATCCTTGCAGCAAACACCATGATCTCTTTACCGAGGAGTGTCGGTGTTGCGGGCTGTCCGTGCGTACGTGCAAGCATTGGAATATCCTTCCACTCCTTGCCAAATCCATTCAAGCGGCCAAGTAATTTATTGACCAGGGGAGTGTACTCTAATTCAATAAAATCTTTCAGCAATAACGGGATCGATGTATTGTTAATGTCCTGGGAAGTAAGACCAAAGTGAATGAACTCCTTAAAGTCTGAAAGTTTCAATTGATCGAATTGTTTCTTAAGGAAATATTCAACGGCTTTGACGTCATGATTGGTAATTTTTTCGATCTCTTTGACAACGGTTGCGTGGGCCTCCGTAAAGTTTTTGTAGATCTTTCGAAGATCGCCTAGTTTTTGTGCCGGAAAGTCTTCCAATTCGTGCAATACGCGTGACAAAGCAATGATGTATTCTATTTCGACCTGCACACGGTACCGGATGAGACCATACTCTGAGAAATATTGTGTTAGCGGTTTAACAAGCTCAAAATATCGTCCGTCAACGGGCGATATCGCTGTTAGCGTATTTAATTGCACAGATCGATTTCGTCTAAGGCATAAAATTACACTTTTTACTATAATCTTCACAGAAACGTCAATTCCTTAGTACTTTTGCAGGTGCGGAGAACGGTCCATGACAACATGTTTCAAGCATCCCGCTCGACTGAATGGAGCGGCATGGATGAGTGATGAATACGGGGACACTGTATAATGCTAAAATATGGCTTTCAGCTTTTTTAAAAAGTCAGATAAGTCCGTGAAAAAGGAAGAAGTTCACAGCGGACCGAAATACTATGACCTCGCGGTAAAGGACATTATTTTGGAAACAAAGGATGCAATTTCTATAATGTTCGCGCATCCGGGGGAAGGCAAAATTTCGTATAAACCCGGTCAGTTTCTCACGATCATCGTGCCTATACAAGGAAAGGAAGTAAGGCGCGCATATTCTCTGTGCACATCTCCATATACTGACGATGATCTGGCCGTGACCGTTAAGCGTGTAGACCAGGGACTGATGTCAAACTGGTTAGCTGACAATCTTAAAAAAGGCGGTCGCGTTAAGGTCATGGAACCCATGGGCCAATTCACCACTGAATATAATGCGGGAGGGAAACGTCACGTCATCATGTTTGCCGGAGGATCTGGAATTACACCGCTGATGTCCATCATCAAAAGCATATTGTCGCAGGAACCTGACAGCATTTGCTCGCTGGTATATTGCAATAGGGATGAGAACAGTATCATTTTTAAACATGCGCTTGAAACTATGGAGATCAAAGATGAAGGAAGACTTCACGTTATCCATGTATTGGATAATGCGCCAATGAACTGGCAGGGT
>JANNPM010000008.1:0-13082 GCA_031400145.1 Chryseolinea sp.
AATAATTTGTTTTTAGTTGTCACATGGAATGGCCAGACCAAATTATCATCCCTTTGGGTGAACGGGGTGCATGGCCATTTCATATGTAATCAGTTTTGGACTGCTAAGTACTGAAAATTATCGACCGATGTTCATAACTAAGATTTCTTAACCGCAAGTATTTAATAAGGTAACATAGCAAATACTAACAGTTGTTTGTTAGTGTCAATTACTCGGCATAGTTTTACGGGTACCTAAAAAAGTTATGAGCAATCTCACCACGATGAGCTTTAGCGAAACCGAAAACCAGCAGCTCGTCCGGCAGATGGTTCGTGATTTCGGAGCCGCCGAGATCGTACCCCATATGATGGAATGGGATGAGGCACAGATCTTTCCGGTCTCCCTATTCCGAAAGCTGGGGAAGTTGGGGTTAATGGGTGTCTTGGTGCCGGAAGAGTATGATGGATCCGGATTTGGCTATCTGGAATATATTACGGCTATTTCAGAAATATCAAAGATCGATGGTTCCATCGGGCTGTCTGTTGCTGCACATAACTCACTATGCACTAATCACATTCTTCAATTCGGCAACGAGGACCAAAAGAAATACTTCCTGCCAAAGCTGGCAACAGGCGTGTGGATCGGGGCGTGGGGCCTTACAGAGCCCAATACCGGATCTGACTCGGGTAATATGAGAACAACGGCGCGACGCGATGGTGAATACTATGTACTGAATGGTGCGAAAAACTTCATAACCCATGGTATATCAGGCGAAGTGACAATCGTTATTGCCCGAACAGGCAGTATAGGCGATTCAAAGGGCATGTCGGCCTTCATAATAGAGCGCGGAACGCCGGGCTTCACGGCGGGAAAAAAGGAAAACAAGCTTGGAATGAGAGCTTCAGAGACTGCTGAAATGATCTTTACGGAATGCAGGATCCATAAATCGCAGAGATTGGGCAACGAAGGAGAAGGTTTTAAACAGGCTATGAAAATCCTTGATGGCGGACGGATCTCCATTGCGGCACTCGGCCTGGGCATTTCAATGGGTGCCTATGAGGCCGCACTACGTTATTCGAAGGAGCGGCAGCAGTTTAATCAGCCCATCTCAAGTTTTCAGGGAATTGCTTTCAAATTAGCCGATATGGCCACGCAGGTGGAAGCCGCGAGATTGTTGACTTACCGCGCCGGCGAACTCAAAAACGCGGGTAAGGAAGTCACAAAGGAATCAGCGATGGCGAAGTTGTTTACTTCAGAGGTAGCTGTGAGCGTGGCAAATGAGTGCGTTCAGATATTCGGCGGTTATGGGTATACGAAAGACTTTCCTGCTGAAAAATACTACCGTGATGCCAAGCTATGCACCATCGGCGAAGGCACTTCCGAAATTCAAAAATTGGTGATTTCCAGGTCAATTTTAAAATAGGGATTGCTAGTAGACACTTGGTTTCCTATATTTGTCGCCCTAAATACTTATTATGCTAATCGTTAACGTTAAAGAGAACGAATCGATCGACAAGGCCCTGAAGCGTTTCAAAAAGAAGTTTGAAAAGACTGGCGTTCTTAAGGAACTGCGGTCCCGTACCTCTTTTATGAAGCCTTCCGTAAGCCGCAGAGCTGAAATCATCCGCGCCACGTACCGTGAGCAGATGAGACTTAAGGAAGCCAAGATTTAGATTCGCACCTATCTTATATTTCATTTTGTGGATTGCTTACCATTTCCATAAAGTGTCTTCATTTATCCATGTATTCTCCCCTTCAGGCTTTCCTGTCGGGGATATTTTTTTTATATTCGGTGATCGCAAATATGAGGTTGGCTTGCATGACGGAAACATTCTTTAAATATCTGCAGTTTGAGAAACGACTTAGCGTCAATACGCTAACGGCCTATAGAATAGATCTCACACAGTTCACGGCCTTTCTATTAGAGAATTTTGAGGTATCAGACCCATTACAAGCCGAATACGGCATGGTCAGGTCGTGGATAATTTCGTTGGTGGATGGTGGCATGTCATCGCTTTCCATCAACAGAAAAATTGCTTGTCTGCGTACTTTTTACAAGTTCCTGATGGTGCGTCAAGTCATAGCAAAGGATCCCACTACAAAAATCAGTGTGCTGAAGGCGGGAAAAAAACTTCCCTCATTTGTGAAGGAGTCGGAAATGACCAGCCTGCTCGACGAAACAAAGTTTGGGGACAACCATGCGGGGCTTCGGGCCAAATTAGTGCTGGAGTTGTTTTATGCGACAGGCATTCGACTGGCAGAGCTTATAGGTCTGCGCGAAAACCAGATTGACACTGCAAATAGAACCATCCGGGTGCTTGGCAAGAGAAACAAGGAGAGGGTTATACCGTTTTCAAAAAAGATTCTTCCCCTTATCAGGTCATACCGTGGATGCCGTGATCGGGAGATGGAGAAAAAAGATCATGGATTCTTATTTGTCACTGATCAGGGCGAACAATGTTATCCGATGATGATATACAGAATCGTCAATAAATACCTTAAGCATGGCACCGTTTCCGAGAAAAAGAGCCCGCATATTCTTCGGCACTCCTATGCCACCCATCTCTTGAATAAAGGGGCGGAAATCAACGCTGTTAAAGATTTGCTCGGTCACACGAGCCTTGCCGCAACACAGGTGTACACGCACAACTCTCTCGATAAGCTTAAACGGGTGTTCGATCAGGCTCATCCAAAAGCCTGATGCAATGCAAGCACAACACGATTCCATTCAACATAATGCGTATGGGCACATCAAGGTAAGAAGGCGAATTAAATTTTTGTTCAACTAAACTAAAAGATTATGAAAGTACAGGTTCATTCCATCCACTTCGACGCAGATATCAAGCTTATTGATTTCATTCAGAAAAAACTGGACAAACTGGAGACATTTTATGACCGTATGGTGGATGGTGAAGTGTTTCTGAGACTCAACAACGAAGGTATAGAAAATAAAACAGTGGAAATAGAGCTGCGGGTACCAGGTAGTCGCTTGTTTGCTGCAGAAAAGGCAACCTCTTTTGAGGCCGCTGCAGGTTTAGCAACTGACGCATTACGCGTACAATTGAAGAAATTCAAGACTAAGCTTTCGTAGTATAAGAAACAACTGGTGTTTCTTATGGAGACAAATACTATTGGAGACAACGTCTGGAGGACTTTTTTTGCGCTTATCAAGGTCGACTGGGGCATCAAATTGAGGGAAATCAGGCAGGATCATCATAATGGCGGTCCGATGATTAGAATCATGGGTCGCACAGACTTGTTATAATGGTTACAGGTTACCTTACCGTGCGTAATTTGTATTATAATCGGCCGTTAAAACTTTCACCATCGGGATTTCACACAATTTGGACGTAATTTTGGTGCCCTGCTTTACGGAAACGTGGGGCTTGATGATGGAATTCTTTGAATTTCAAAAGTCCTTCTTACACCCTTGATGGTTAATCTTTAAACACGTGAAAAAAATACAGATGCCTAACAACCTATTGAATGACAAGGTCCTTTACTTTTTCGTTCTACTAGCATTCTGCTCTTGCAGCAAGAGAAACCTTGTATATCTTAGTGATATGTCGCCTTCCGATGCGAATACTCCGATCAAAAATTACATTTCGCCCAAGATTCAGCCCGATGATATCCTTAGCATAGCGGTAAGCAGCCTCAGCGCTGAATCGAACGTGCTTTTTAACAATGTTCTGCTACCTGCTTCCGGCGGTGCCAGTATGCTGGCCAATAAGCTTAATGATGGATACCTTGTTGACAAGGATGGCTTTATAAATTTTCCGGTGATCGGAAAGATTTCCCTGGCCGGGTTGTCCAAAGAGGAGGCAGCAGAAAAAATGACGGAGCAGATTAAAGCGCATGTTAAAAACCCGATTGTCAATGTTCGTTTTCTTAACTTCAAAATTACTGTCATCGGTGAAGTCAATAAACCAGCGACGTTCAATACATCAACAGATAAAATCAACGTGCTTGAGGCACTTGGGCTTGCGGGCGATATGACATCCTTTGGCAGACGCGAAAATGTGTTGATTATCCGTGAGAAAGATGGGGTGAGGAGCACTTCGCGTCTAAACCTGAACAACAAGGAGGTCCTTTCTTCCCCTTACTACTATTTGCAACAAAATGACATTGTCTACGTGGAGCCTGATAATAGGGTGAAGGTAGCAGCCACTGCGCCAGGTAATCGCTTTATTGGCGTCTGGGGAGTATTGATCTCCACAGCAGGGTTTGTTCTCATCACGCTTTACAACTAATTTCTAAAGAAGAAGCAAACTAATAACCTGTAACATGAGCCAGAAGGAGACGTTCCAAGGTCATCAGACTGAATACCTAAATGTAAGAGAAGTTCTGTCCAAGTATTTAAAGCGTTGGTATTTGTTTGTGTTGAGCATTTTAGTATGCGTGGCCCTGGCCTATGTGTATCTGTATATGGCAACACCTCAGTACAGGATCTCAAGCACCCTTTTGTTGAAGAATGACGATAACGAAGGGAATTCCTTCGCGTCTTCAGCTCCTGGAGAGTTAAACCTGTTCGCTACAAAGAATAAAATTGATAACGAAATCGAAGTTCTCAGCGCAAATAGCCTGATGCAACGCGTTTTCAAAGAACTTGCCCTTAATGCGACATTTTATGTTAAAGGACAATTTAAGTTGTTAGAGATCTACGGCGCGGAGGTGCCTGTCAGGCTCAGCATTACAAAACTGCACCCCACGGCATACGGCCGTTCCATAACAATTACCCGTAAGACCAGTACTACTTACGAACTACTGGAAGACAGTGGCGATGTGAGCTCGCATAAATTCGGTGAAGAGGTCAGTAAACCCTATGGAATCTTTACGATCATCGCGCCGCCCGATCGGCGAAGTAATGAGCCCATTATCATCAAGTTTCATGACATCCAGAAGCTTGCCAACCTCTACAATATGAGGTTAAAGGTTGAGCTCGTTAACAAAAAGGCCAGCGTTATAAGGATAAGTATTGTAGACTCGGTGCCACAAAAAGGTAAGGATATCATAAACAAGTTACTCGATGTTTATGGCAATGAAGCGTTGCTTGACAGGAATCTGGTTTCAAACACTACGATTCAGTTTATTGATGAACGATTGAAGTTTTTGACCTCGGAGCTTACCGACGTAGAGAAGGACGTCGAGCAATATAAGCGCACAAATGAATTGACAAATGTCACTGCAAATGCGGATCAATATTTAGCCCAGGCAACTGAATCCAACAAACAACTTGGTGAGTTAGGAATTCAGATTGAAGTGTTGGAATCAATTGAAAACTATATCAACAAACAGCCTGGCAAATACGAGATGGTTCCCAGTAACCTCACCATCCAGGACCCTACTTTGGTTCAATTGATCTCTAGATTTAATGAGTTGCAGTTGGAAAGAGAACGCATGCTGCGAACAACTTTACCGAATAATCCATTGGTACAGGATCTTAATGAACAGCTTGCGAGTCTTCAACTGAACATCCTGGAGAATCTGCACAACATCAAGAATGGTTTATTGATTACTCAAAAGAGACTGCAATCGACCTCCGGAAAGTTCCGATCGCAGATTCAAAAGGTGCCATCCATCGAACGGGATCTGCTGGAGATCAGCCGCCAGCAGGGAACAAAGGGAAATCTTTACCTATACCTTTTACAAAAACGGGAAGAAGCCGCCCTTGCTCTTGAAGTCACGGTACCAAAGACGCGCATGCTGGATTCAGCGACAGAAGGGGATCAGCCTGTTAGCCCTAAACCAACCCTTGTGTATCTTCTGGCCTTGGTGGTTGGTTTCGGTTTGCCGCTGGCCGGGATATTTATAAAAGACGCGTTGAACAACAAGATCCAATCCAAGCGCGACGTTCTTTTTGGTACGCGCACGCCTATCCTTGGTGAAATCTCTCACAATTCCAGCAGCAAGAGTCTTGTAGTTACTGACGAGGGTGGGTCTGCTATCGCAGAGTTGTTCCGTCTGATCCGGTCTAATATTCAATTTGCCACGGCTGGAAAAGAGAACAAGGTATTGATGGTAACTTCAAGCACCAGTGGAGAAGGAAAAACATTCTTTAGTATAAACCTCGCCGCCAGCCTGACTCTGATAGGAAAAAAGGTAGCGTTGCTGGAACTGGACCTTCGTATGCCGAGCCTGTCAAAGCAACTTAATAAACCCCTTGGTCTTGGGATTTCCGATTACCTGGTGGGCTCAAAGAAGGTTTCCATCGAAGATATTATCAGGCCGCACAGTGGAGTACCAGGACTTTACATTGCGAGTTCCGGATCGCTTCCACCCAATCCGGCGGAGCTCATGACGTCGCATAATCTCGAGCATCTGATCAAATCTCTTAAGTCAAGTTTTGATTACATCATTATAGATACTGCGCCTGTCGGCAGGGTTGCGGATGCATTCAGTCTCGCTCCCCTAATTGACTCGACAATCTATTTGGTGCGTTGTAATTATACAACAAAGGATCAGCTAGACCTCATCGAGGATATCTATTCAAACAAAAAACTTGCACATCCTATGATCGTTCTGAATGATGCTACGGAAAAGGGTGCTCAGGCTTACGGCTACGGCTATAACTATGGCTCAAAAAAGAAGAGACGGGAAAGAAGAGAAGTAACGATCTCTTAATCGGTGAAGTGAACTGTTCACTTTTCACTATGTTCACATGATGAATCTCAGCAATATATGTCCACTGCAGCGCGGGTAATCTCCGGAACAGTGGCATCGTGGGCCATTATTGCAGTGACCATGTGCACGCAGATCATTCTAGTCCCTATTTACTTACGGTATTGGAGCGTTAAAACCTATGGCATTTGGTTAGCCGTGCAAGGAATCATGGGTGTTCTTTCTATGCTCGATATGGGCTATCAAAATTACATGGGCTACGAGTTTCTTCGCCTTGGCCCAAATAATATTCTCAGGGTGAGTAAAGCCCTTTCCGCCTCGATTCTTTTTGGTGTCGCCATCGCTACGCTGCAAATTCTCCTTATTCTATTGTTCATTGTTACTGACGTGGTGATTTTTTTAATCGGAGAATCAGGAGCGGAGGATCCTGACCTGATCAATCAGGCAAGTATAGCCCTGCTGTTGCAGGGGGTAACCTGGTTGATTGTAATGACAGTCCCCGGTCTGGCGGTAAAGGCGTTATCGGCATTTGGGTATTTCCCCCGAATGGCATGGTGGGCATTCTCCTTCGCGATTATCTCCGCAGTTGCTCCACTGATCGCTGTGCTCAACGGTGCCGACTTGATGATGACAAGCATCGTTACCTTCATATGCTCACTTTTCTATGCTTTTGCCCAATACATCCAGTTAGCAATCCTGTTAAAGAAGGAAAAAATAAGATTCCTAAAGCCCTCATGGGCCTTAGGATATTCAAATTTTCTTTTATCCATACCCTTATCAGGAAAAGCCTTGCTGGAAAATATTCGACAGCAAGGCGTCCGCCTTCTGGTAGCACCCCTGGCGGGTCCCATCGCGCTGGCCGCCTTTTCTACGATGAGAACAGGAGCGAACGTTGCGCTACAAGGGCTGAATACAATCATACACCCGCTACTCCCGGACCTCATGCGCTTCCTGCATGACCGGGATCAGGGGCGCAGCGAGGCCGGATTCGCCACCCTTTGGATAGTCGTGGTCGCATTCATGGCACCCGGCGTTGTAATCCTCCAGACGTTCGTTGAACCCTTTTACCTTTTTTGGACGCAGGGGAAAATCGCTTTCGACCCCGTACTGTTTTCGTTGCTCTCACTAGGAGTTCTTGTTTACGCCGTGATCCAGCCAGCTATGGCAATCGTCGTTGGAAACAACCTTACCAAGATACAACTCGCTCTCGCCGCAGTAACGGCGGTGATCGTTTTATCCGTGCTGGTAGTGTTAATGCCTTTAATGGGAATAGTAGGCGCTGCGATAGCGCTGTTGCTGGCAGAGATTGCCGCAGCAATTGGTTATAACATCTATGCGCAGCGGTGGCTTGCCGTGAACAACATGGTTTGGCCAAAGCGCCCATTCATCCTGTCCCTCGTGTCAGTGTTGATTGCGGCAATTTCTCTGGCATTCATGATCTGGTTGCCACAATTTAAATACCTGATACTTGCCATTTCAATGGCCCTTCTCTTCTGGAATTTTTGGAATTATTGTCAGTCACTTCCTTTGGTTGCCGTAATGAGCTTTAAACGAATACTAACAAAGATACCAGGATTGAAGAAAGTGGCGAATCGCATGCCGGGGTTGACCCGGAGGTTTTTGAAGACAAACTAATCTAAAATACACGCACTGAGTAATTGAAAGAAAATTCAATATCTTAATTCATATCATTATGTCTGCAGCACCCGCTATATCAATTTTGACTCCTGTGTGGAACGGCCTTCCTTATATAAAAGAATGCGTTGATTCCGTTCTTGCGCAGGATTTTCAAAACTGGGAAATGATCATTGCCGATAATGCATCGGACGACGGCACCACGGAGTATTTAAAATCTTTGAAGGATCCCAGAATCATCGTTCACCGGCACCCTACCAATATCGGATTATACAGGAACAACAACTTCCTGTTTAATAAAGCGAATGCCCCAATATACATGGGACTTTGTGCTGACGATTATTTCTACGAAGGTTCATTAAAAAAGATAGTCGATGAATGGTCCAGGCTTGGCCCTGAGGTAGGCCTGGTAACGTTCAATTGGAAGGACAGGCAACTGGCGCAGAACGAGTTCGATAAGTTATCCTTGGAACTTTTGCCGGAGAATCTGGGCGGCATTGATTCAGAGTTTGCGTTTTTTCTTTTTGGCTGCTTCCCTGGCAATTTTTCTGAGATTTCCGGCAAAGTCTCACTAGTCGCGTCTGAACATTATCTGTATGATATTAGATTTTCCGCTGATTACGAGTTCTGGATACGACTCGTTAAAAAGCAGGATCTTCGCATGAGCTCCGCGAAGGTATCCTATATCAGACGCCATGACAAAGTAGCAGCGTCATATACTATCACAAAAGGTGAATACCATGAAGAGTCTGTTGGAATCTACAATCAGATCATAGACGAGCTTTCCCCCTATTCAGATCGTCAAAAGCTGGTTAATTTCTATAATATTATAATTGTCTCTTATCACCTCCGCGTCGCGATAAGGTCGGCTCTTTTGGGTAAACCGACGGCACTGAAGTCCTTTTTCAGGTTGAAATCTCCTATTTTCTGGCGTTTTCAGTTCATTCGATGCTTACCCTACGCCTTGTCAAACAAATATAGGTTTGCGGTTGGCAGGAAGTTGGCAAAGGAAATTTGGGACACACGCAAAGCGGCATAATAAGCAACAGTTCGATCGGTGGTATTTTCAGCAACTGAACCGCATTCATTTCACAATAGGTCAATGCATTTTTTTAACATTAAATCTGGCAATCTTGACAAATCAGGTATTCGAAGCTCGTAACGACATTATGCCAATGTCGCTGAACAAAAAAGAAGGAACCTTTCTCCGGCAGGTCGTCCAAGCCTCCTGGGCAATTCTTTTTGCTGCGGCTGTTTACCAGATAATATTCTACCCCGAGATAATTAACCTTGTGGCCATCTCGGCGGTAATTTTTGCCTGGCTCGTTGCATCGAAGATCTGGCTCAATATCCAGATGCTGGAGATGTATCCCATCTCTACTTTCATGATCTTAGGATTCATCTCCAGTCAATTCTATTTTCCGCTATTGTTCACTACGCTCGAAAATAAACCTATCGTTAATAACCTTGAACTTCCGGAACAAGTATTTCTGCACACAACGTTGTGTTTGCTTGTTTTCGTGATTTCTCATGCCCATTATAGGTTCCTCAGGAAATTCTCGCTGAACAGATCAGTTTCGATTTTCAAGAAAGTCGGGCTTTTCGATGCTCCAACACATTTGCAGGTATGGATAATCGGGTTCGTTGGGATGGCGGCATCCTACTACGTTTATTTTAATTCGCCCGAGATCGGTCGTGAAGTGACTGGGGCCGCAGGAGATAAATTTGTACAAGGGCTGGCACCATTTGCCTATGCTCCGTTTTTTATCCCGCTTTGCAAATTATATGGTAGCAAGGAAAAGGTCCACAAGGGATACTTGCTCATGATAATATGCTACACAATTTTGCTGTTCGGAATAAGTATTGCTCGGAATAGCAGAGGGGCATTCATTTCCGGGTTGACGACCTTTGCCTTTGCATATGCCCTTGCACTGGCGCTCGGTGTCTATAAAACACGGATTTTAACGATAAAGAACGTCGTCATCTTCAGCCTCATAGGATGGCTATTTCTCGGACCGTTCTCAGACCTTGGAACGGCCATGCTCATTGTCCGGGGGTCCCGTCAGGATATACCGCCATCGGAACTGATTTCGATGACGCTGGAAACGATGAGCGATAAGCAAGCGTTAAAGGCACGCGACGAAGAGGACAAGACTGAGCTTGTGGACTTTGACTGGGATGAGCGCTATCTGGACAATATCTTCACGTCGAGATTTTCGAACCTCAAGTTTAACGACAACAGCTTGATAACCTATTCACGATTAGGCCCCTTCGACCCAGACATGCAACAGTTCGCCGGCGACCAGGTAATCGCTGCCCTTCCGGACCCTGTCATAAGAATGTTCAACCTCGATGTCGATAAGGAAACAGCATTATCATTGTCCATTGGCGATTACCTGTACATCCTTTCAGGAGGGTCTGGAGCCGCTGGCTATTTTCGGGTCGGTCACCTTGCAGGCACCGGAATGGCGATATTTGGCTGGTGGTATTTGTTTGTTCTAGGAATATTAGCATTGCCGGTTTTTTACTTAAACGATAAATTATTCAGACGAAAAAAAGGAAGCGAACTTGACCCGGCCGACGGCCCAAGTGGGAGATTTCAATTTAGCTTTTGTGCCATTCTCGCATTGACCGCGTACTTCCAATTTTTCCTGATCGAAAGCGTAACTCACGCTGGGACCTATCTCATTCGTGGGTGGTTACAAATGATAATTCTATACGTCGTGACATTTCATTTGAGCCGTATAATCTCTATTCCGTTCACGCGGAAACGCAAAAAGCTGCAATTGCCTACGATATAATTCCTACTGCGTACCCAGCGCCACCAGCCTCATTAAACAACAATGCCTTCTGTGAACTACTCACAGAAAGCATCGCTATCCGTGACTTCGCTTTCCTACCTTATTATCCGAACGGCGCCTTTCAGCTCTACCAGGCTCGGCATGCTGATGACAAAATAGTAGTCACCATCCTGCAGCGGCCTGCCGTCAGCACTACCATCCCATGAATTGTCATACGACGATGATTCATACACTAACTGCCCGGCACGGTTAGAAACCTTCAGAATAGAGTTTTTATACTCCTCGCGGTCTGCCCAAACCCACACGTCACCTGTTCCGTCTCCATTAGGGGAAAAGAAGCGTGGTATGCCACTATAAAGATTCGCGGTCTCCGGGGCGTCAGTTCCCAGTTCATCGACAATAACATTTATTGCAACCGAAGTCCCTGTGGCTGATTTATCGTCATACGCGACAGCCGTTATCGAGTAATTCCCGGCCTGGACGCCTGTCCATTCGAACGAATACGGTGTATTTGTGTCTTCGCCGATTTTTGTAGTTCCTTCATAAAATTCCACTTTGATGATCGTTCCATCAGCATCACTTGCCGTTGCCTCAATCACGATACTGCTACCCGCAAACAGTTGGCTGCCATTGGTTGGTGCCGTCACCGTAACAATAGGGATCACATTATCCTGAACCGATGCCCCGACCTGAACATTAATCGTCGCAGACGTGGTTGTTGCACCCAGGTTGTCCGTGGCTTTCGCTGTAATCTGATGGGTGCCGACCGGAGCATCTGCCCACACGAAGGTATACGGACCCGTGACGTCTTCGCCAATTTTTGTTGTCCCATTGTAGAACTCTACTTTCGTCACAGAGCCTCCGGCGTCAGTTGCGTTTGCCGTAATGGTAATACTCTCACCTGCAATTATGCTTGCATTATTAGATGGAGCGGTGATAGAAATAGAAGGGTTGGCATTCGGCACTACGGTAGCTGCGACTGTCACATTGATGACCGCAGATGTTGTTGCATTGTTCTGATTGTCTGTAGCCTTTGCCGTCAGCTTGTGTGCCCCGATCGCCGCATTGTTCCAGGTAAAGCTATATGCACTTGTCAGATCTTCGCCGAGCTTGGTAGCACCGTTAAAGAACTCAACTTTCGCGATGGAGCCGCCGGCGTCAGTCGCATTTGCTGAAATGACTATCGCAGCGCCTGATGCGAAACTGCTATTGTTTGATGGTGCAGTGATGGAAACCACTGGATTGGCGCTTGGAACTACCGGATTCGTCACGGTTATGTTAACTGCGGCTGAAACCGTTGTGTTGTCCTCGTTATCAGTAGCCTTCGCTGTGAGTTTGTGCGCACCTGCCGGTGCATTATTCCATGCATAACTATAAGGGCTTGATGTGTCTTCGTCAAGCTTGGTCGTTCCATAGAAAAACTCAACCTTCTTTATTGAGCCGCCGGTATCCGGTGCCGGCCCGCCCACCGGACTCACCGCGATCTATGCCGAGCAGCCCGAGCAGCGGCCGGTGCCGGTGCGAATGGCTTCCGCCGAGCGCTCCAACATGGGCGGTGGCTTCATCGAGTTTCTGTTCAGTGAGGGGCCATCGCAGGGTAGCCGCTACCAGCAGCAGCCAGGCTATCAGCCGTCCTATGAACCCCGGCGCACGTTGTTGCCGCCGCCGGGCGCGGAGCAGGCGATGCGCCGGCAGGAAGATGTCAGCGAACCGGTGCGTCCCGCGTTCGATCCGAAATACGAGAAGCAGCTGGTCGAGTATCACGGCAAGGAAAGCGCCGGCACGATCATCGTCGACACGCCCAACAAGTTCCTGTTCCTGGTTCAGGGCGACGGCAAGGCGTTGCGCTACGGCATCGGCGTCGGCCGCCCCGGCTTCACCTGGTCGGGCGTCAAGCAGATTTCTGCGAAGAAGGAATGGCCGGCGTGGACGCCGCCGCCGGAAATGCTGGCGCGCCGTCCGGATCTGCCGCGGCACATGGAAGGCGGGCCGCAAAATCCGCTCGGCGCCCGCGCGATGTATCTGGGATCGTCGCTCTACCGCATCCAC
>JANNPM010000020.1:0-9285 GCA_031400145.1 Chryseolinea sp.
CAATGTAAACAAGAAGCTTTTCAAAAGCTTGCTGATACCGGGTATCCTCGGTGCTGTCGCAGGTGCTTACCTCCTTAGCTCTTTCGAAGAATACAATTTTATAATCAGGCCTGTTGTTGCGGTTTATACCTTGTTCCTGGGTGTAATTATCATTCGCAAAGCCATAATCCGGCAACAGCCGAAGCGAAAGACGAAGAACATTCCAGCGCTGGCAGGCTTTGGCGGATTCATGGATTCTATCGGAGGGGGTGGATGGGGACCGATTGTAGCCTCCACCTTGATTGCCAAAGGCAGAAATCCGAGGTATACGATAGGTTCTGTTAACCTTGCCGAGTTTTTCGTTTCATTCAGCAGTTCATTAACATTCTTTGCGACGATTGGTATCAGCTACCTTCAGATCATCGCTGGCCTGGTTCTGGGAGGCATTATCGCGGCACCAATTGCAGCAAGTCTTACGCGCAAGCTTCCGGTTAAAAGGATGATGATGATCGTTGGTATCATCATTGTGCTTGTGAGCATCAGGCTCATCGTTGTATCGCTGATATAACTCCCATACGCTTATCATTCATCATGTGCCTGGTTCATCGCGGATGCCAAATTCGTTTATATTGCCATTCTGTTCAAACCGTCGCCCGCGAATTTCCAATTAACATGCCACTCCTCGAAAAGCAATTATACATTAGGAAGTCAACGCTGCCTAACGCTGGCAAAGGCCTGTTCACGCGTAAAGCAATTCCCAAAGGAACACGTATCGTAGAATACAAAGGTAAACGGAGCAAATGGAAAGATGTAAAGGATGAGGATGGCAGGAATGGATACATTTTTTACATCAACCGGAGCAATGTTATTGATGCGCTGGCGACCAAAAACGCGCTTGCCAGGTATGCTAACGACGCACGTGGCCTCGTGCGCATCAAGGGGTTGATAAACAATGCCGATTACGTTGTGGATGGCCTGAAAGCTTTTATTGAGTCGAAGCGAAATATTCCACCTAACTCGGAGATTTTCGTTGACTATGGCAACGACTATTGGAAGGTGATCAGGGAGAACATGAGGCTATGGAAAGCAGAGGAGAAAGAAGCAGCAAGAAAGTTAAAGAAGAAGGAAGCGGCAAAAGCCCGTAAGCGACGAAAGCACTAATACAGCGCGCTTTTCAAAATGGCGAGGCGTTGTCCCGCGTCATTTGCGTACTGGTCGAAGCCAACTCTAGTCGCTTCAGCAACATATGCCTTAAGCAATTTAATCGAGTTTGAATTTATCTGAATGGCTTCTGCGAGAATACTGTATGCTCTCAATCTGTTCTTGTCATGGATACGGAAGAAATCGGCGCTTGCAATGATGGCTTCTTCCAGATACGGATTGTATGTCGCCAGGACTTCATAATGTTTTCTCGCAAGCGTCGTGTCATTGCTTGCTTCCGCCAGCAGCGCAGTATATAGTTCCTTTTGCAGCGACCGATTGCTGTCGAATGTAATGCCGTTATTCATCTGACGCTTGAGGCCGGTGAAATCCCTGCGCGATGCCAGCAACAACAGCTCAAAATGGCGTATGTCCTCATAGAGGCCCTTGTCGTCGAGCGACAAACCTGTAATCCGGTTAAAGTAACTGATCGCAGGATAAAACAAGTCGGCGTCATAATACTTTTTGCTGATGTCCAGCAGAGCTTGCGCCTTGTAATTTGCGTCTTCGAAGCTGTTGAGCAGTCGATTCAGCGCGGAAGAATCGCCCAGCCCGATCCGGTAGCGGCAGAATTGGTATTTCTCTCCGTCATCGAGCGACCCCGCAGCGGAGGCCGGCATTGAAAGGATCTTCTTCATCTGCAATGCAATTACCTGCAGTTGCCCCTGCTGATGTACCACGAGAGAGTCCCACGCCTGAGATGCTGCGTTTATCTGCCCAGCCTCTGACAAAGCGATCGCGTTATATAATCGCGACTCTTTGTAATCATAAGTGTCGGCGAAGGTGAAGTAGCTCGATGCAAGTTCCGGATTACCCTGGTCCAGTGCCCACAGACCCATAATGTAATTAAACTTGCCTTTATAATCCTGTGTAACGTAGACGAGTTCGGCCAGAATCTGCAGCGCCCTGGAAATGTTCCCCCGGTGATAGAAGCCAAAAGCGATCGAAGACTTCAGCGCTTCGCTAAAATCCTCGTTTAACGAATCGGAAGCTATTGCGTAAGCTTGTGCGAGGAAGGTTGTGTCCACGGTGGTAGCATACTTGATCACATAATTGTTTAGCAAGGTCGCCGAATACAGATCGAGTTTTTTAGCGGCGAGAGGTTCCAACGGTTTCTTGAAATCCTGCCCTTGCAAAGTTGATAACGCGAGCGCATTGGCCATAACCGGGATGGCAGTGACGTTAAAGAGGTCGAGTATCGAATCGGTCTTCAATGGTACGGATTCCAGGGCGGCGAGGGCAAAAAAGTTAGTCTCGGCTGTGGTTTTAGTCAAGCTGTTTTCACGTGCCGCGTTGAGAAACCTAATGGCAGAGTCAAGCTGGTGGCTTTTTGTAAAGGCAAATCCGAGGTTATTTTGTAGCACGGCACTGGGTAACACTGAATACCCTGCGCGGTAGGCATCAATCGCACGTGGAATTTCGCCTTCCCAAACGAAAAGATTTCCTTCGTTCGCGAGCGAAAACGAAGTGGGGCGGAGATCGTTGGCGAATTCGTAATGCTTATGAGCAGATTCAAAATCGAGGTGTGCCGCCTTTATTGTGGCAACGGCGTAGTTCGATCGATTATTCATAAAGCCCTGCCGGGCGCCTTGCTCGTAGAATGACTCAGCGTACAATCCATTACCTAAAAGCGTGTACAGATCCCCCGTTGTATTGTAGAAACCTGCGAGACCGTGATAGATATAATCCCTCCAGTTGGAATAAAATACGAAGCCAAGCATAGCGATCATGCCGGCAAAGCGGAATGTAAAATATGGCATGCGGGTCGGATTATACAACACTTTGTAGACTGGTAAATTTCGAGCGAGCAGCAAAACGAAGTTGGAAAAGATATAGACAAGAAATATTACGCCATAACCAGTATGACTGAAAATAATCGCATCACGAATTACTTTCAGTGCCGGATCATTTGCATTTCCAAGCAGCTGACCAATAGTACCAAAGCAAATCGCGCCCATCGCCAGAAACGCCACGACGCCCATAGGCGCAGCGGTAAAAATGTGAGCATACTTGTCTTCACGCTTGCGCATACCCCAAATACCGATGATCGACGAAAAAGTGAGTAGCAGGTAAAGGTCGATATAAAGAAATTTCCATTGTATGTACCCAAGTTCATGCATACAGGCAATGATGACGTTTGTCAGGTATACGGTAACAATGATAAGGAAATGCCTTAGGCTGTGGGTCTTACTTTGACCAACTACAAAGATAAAACCTGCTATGATCTCATGCGCGACGAGGATAATAAACAATACGCTAATCACCATACCTGCCGCATAACCCGTAAGGGAAAGGTGGAAGAAAGGATAGCCAACGCTGGAAAAAGACGCAATAATTAAACCGATCGTGCCGTTAACGGTAAGAAATGTCAGCAACCTGAGGGAAACCGGGATATCAGGACGAATGCGATTAAAATAGAAGCTGATCGCAATGAATAACGCGAGGACTACTCCATCTGGCAACCGGTTGTAAACTCCAAATATTCCCAGCACCTCCATCCTGAGGCTGACCACAAGAATCGTGAACAAGGCCATTCCCCCGAAGTACCAATACCGTTGCATTGTTGTAACGACCGTGAGAAGTACAGTTAATCCGAAAACCAAGCCAAGGAGAAAAATATAGGAGGCACCTGTATTCGGCGTGACGTCACTTCCTTGAAAATATTCCAGTATCACATAGCTATCGGCCGGAATGCTGAGATGAAACGGGCCAAGCTCAAAAGTATGCACCGGTGTTTCGATCACCTTTTGCTCCTGCAGTCTGATCCAATCAATTACGCCCGATGCACCGGCGAACCGCCAGTACCATAGAAAGATCAACAGAAAAAAAGCTACCAGCGCCGATACGTACCAGAGACGGCGGTATTCCAAGATCCATGCATTCCAGAAAAAATTAATGCGCATAGTATGCGTAACGGTATAACACGACGGTTAGTCGAGCAAGGAATGTGTAGTAATAATCGAATGGCTTCCGGAAGTAGAGGCGTCTTGTGCAATTCATTATCTGTCTACGACCCGGCCAATTATTCCAACACTTTAGGAACCCGGAAATAATCTGAGTCTTTCTTGGGGGCATTCCTGAGTGCCCGTTCATGGCTTAGATGTTCTTTCACCTCATCTTCGCGAAGAATGTTAAACTCGTTGCTCATGGTAGTAAGCGGCTCAACTCCCGTCGTATCCACTTCGCTTAGCTTCTCCACCCAGTCAACGATAGCGGTCATGTCTTTCATCATTTTTTCCGCGTCTTTTTCATCAAACTCCAGCCTCGACAGGTGGGCTATTTTATCAAGCAAGGCGCGATCAATTTTCATTTTTTAGTTGGTGTTTCATTTCGTCATCAAGAACTGAAAATAATCTTTGTTTCAAAGAATCTGTATCGGCTAACTTAAGCCCTCGTGTTTCCAGCGGCTCATGAAAGATTACCTTCAGCGGATGCCAGCGCAGCAGAAATTCATTTGCAGGCAAAATTATCCAATTAAACGGAATGGTGACAGGTACAATGGCGATTTGTTTTTCAATGGCAATACGGAAAGCACCGTCCTTGAACTTACCTATGACAGGATCCTTTTTCGCTGTCATTCCGCCTTCGGGAAAAATTATGAGATTCTTTCCTTCGTCGATGGCTTTCATCGAGCGTTTAATGGACTCGTAGCGGCTTTTCAGCTTTTTACGGTCGACGGTGATGTGCAGCTTGCCGTATATGTAACCAAATAATGGTATACTTTCAATACCAGTTTTTCCCACGAAGATGGTATTGTGTGAAACGAGTGCAACCGTCGGTATATCCAGATATGAGAAGTGATTGGAGCAAAAGATGTAAGTCCTACGCTTATCCAGTGTGCGCCGGTATTCTATTTTAAACGGAATGGCAATTAAAATGAACAACAGCCGTGCCCACCAGCGGTTGATGATGCCAATCATCTGATGCTGGCTCTTAAAATTCATAGGTATGAGAAAAAAAGGCAACGAAAGGAAAAAGAGTACGGCGAAAACGATGACGCCATAACCGGTGTAAATTGCCCTCAGGATCTTCATAATGTCATGACGCGATACATAGTTTCCGTTGGTTTGAACTAGATTTTTTCATTTGGTCTTTCCCTCTCCCGCGGATATAAGTATCAGTGCCGTCTGCCGTCCGTCGATATAGCGGAACTTTCCGTTTTCATCGAGGAAGCCATCTTCTTCCAACTTGATCTGGATATCTTTTTTCCACTCCTGTATGTTGGTGGTGACGTTCAATTCAATTGCGTAAGCAGTGTTGGGATGCATAGGATGGTCACCCGTGTGGGGTACGCCGTTTTGCATATCCCATTGCCCAATTGTTGTGCCGGCAGCGTGGCCATGATATCCCAAAGGATGCGTGTATATTGAGGGAGTCAATTGTTGTGCGATTGCTTTCCTGCGTGAATCGGCTAAAATTTGATTTCCCGTTTTCCCAATTACAAAATTCGAAGTGAGAATGTCCTGCAGTTGATTACCATAAGCTAAAGCTTTCTTAAGATAATCAGGTGCGTCAGATTCCCCGGCCTTCAAGATATAAGCGTGTTGCTGGGTGTCGGTGTTCAGGCGGAGGTAGGTGATACCAAAGTCAACGTGTAGCAAGTCTCCGGCCATGATCACTGTCGGTGGCGCCTCGCCCTGCCGTTGAATCGATACGGAGGGATGAAACCAGGTGTCAAGCTTAAGTTCCTTGATTTTTTCACGGTACCACCATACGACATCTTCAGCAGTGGTAACGCCGGGTTTAATGACCCGGGCAGAGAAACCCTCCAGGATAATATCATGTGCGATCTTGCAGATGCCGGGATAGCGCAGCATCTCTTTTTCGCTTCGTGTTTCCAGCCAGCCCACTGCCAGTTTTTCCGCGGAAGTAACCCGCGACTGCATTTCGGGCTTCAGAATTTTTAATAACTGTTCGTAATCATTGGCAGTGAGTCCATCGGCATGACCGTAGTGTTCTGCCTTATTTATACCGATCTTTTTTGGGTTTCGTTCCGCAATGATCTTCCCGAGCTGTCCCCACTGATCCGGCTGCTGATCGGGATCCCAGGCGCGCTTAAAAACGTTTCCCACATCATAGCGGGCAACGGCAAGATATTCCAGGCTTTTTGCCGCTCCCTGATCGAAAACCACAAGCATCGTTGTGCGCCGCGCGGCGAGCCATGTAGCTGGCAGCATCGTGCGAATGACTGGGTCTTCGTTGTACTCCCTTGAGACGATGATCCACATGTCAATACCTTCGCGTCGCATAAGGCCTGGCAACAAGTTCTTCAGACGGTCATCAAGAACATCATCAATCACAGCTGCTTGCTCGCGCAGAGAGAGGACCTGATATTGTGCCGTCGCGATTTCCGCGGAGGCAATTAGAAATAAAAAGAAAAAATAGCTTCCTGCTGAGTTTTTCATGGCTTCGGATTCATAGATATTCTACTTCGCTTTCAGTAAGATAGCGGCATCTTCAATCTGACTGACATTCCTCCCTGGATCCGCCAAAGTTGGCGCTGGGATCCTAATTCCGGTGATGGTGGTGTGTGACAACTGGTCAGGTTTCGCCGCTACGCTCATTGTTTTGCTTTTTGTGGTATAGAAAATGAAAATAATATGGTTGCTAAAGCCCTTTCATTCGCGCTATTTTCAGCAGGCCCAGGATAGTCATGCTGTCCGCCACTTCGCCACGGTCCACTAGTCCGATCGCTTCCGTAAGCGGCAGCTTTCTTACCTGAAGGTCTGCTTCCGTATCTTCAAGCTCGTTTTCGCCCTGTTCAAGCTCTTCGGCAAGGTAGATTACACACACTTCATCGGATGTGGAATTTGAAGGATTCACCCGCATGATCAGCGTCCACTTTTTTGCTGTTAGTCCTGTTTCTTCCCTGAGTTCCCTTTTTGCCGCAGCAAGGATGTCCTCATCCAGGAGACCGCCGCCTTCCGGTATCTCCCAATGGAATTCGTTGAGTGTGTAACGGTATTGTCCGACCATCCAAGTATTACCGTCTGCGTCTATCGGAATAATTCCAATCCCGATATTCTTATAATGGATTTTTCCGTATATCCCTTTACCTCCTGCGGGATTGATCACGTCGTATTCGGTTAGTTTTATCCAACGATTTTCATATTTAACTTCACCTGATAACGTTTTCCATGGATTGTTAACTTCCTGCGGCATACCTTTAAAAGTTGTTGAGCGCTAATGCATTGAATATATTTTTTTCAAATGCTTTACGCAATGGCACATTCAAAGCTATTGAAATCTTTTTGCCGGGAGCCATTTGAGGCTTAAGTTTGTGAATATGCTACGCTCATCGTTTACGAGAAATCTTGTCGAAGCCGGATGTGACGAAGTAGGACGTGGATGTCTGGCGGGGCCGGTCGTCGCGGCTGCTGTTATCTTGCCAAAACGGTATAAACATAAATTGTTGAACGACAGCAAGCAGCTGACGAAGGAAGAGCGCGTGAAGCTGCGCATTGACATAGAGCGCGATGCCATCGCCTGGGCGGTAGCGGAGGTTGATCATATTGAGATTGACAAGATCAATATACTCAACGCATCGTTTAAGGCAATGCACCTTGCTGTCGACAAGCTAAACACGCGACCGGAATTATTGCTGATCGATGGAAACCGTTTCAAGCCTTACGGTGAGTTGAGGTTCGAATGTATCATCAAAGGCGATGCTACATTTCTGTCTATCGCTGCCGCTTCAGTACTTGCGAAAACATATCGCGACGAATTTATGACAAACCTGGCTCTTCAATTCCCGGGATATAGCTGGGAGACAAACGTCGGTTACGCAACCCAGGCACACAGAGAAGGCATTCGCACATGTGGCGTCACACCGTTTCATCGCAGATCTTTCACATTGCTCCCCTCACAGCTTGAACTATTCGAAGACTTTCCAGCTTCTGACCTGGAGGTAGACGCTCAGGCATGTGTTTGATATTCATTTCCCACCATTACCATCCGGATTACAAACTTATTTTCGCTGGCAACCGGGATGAATTTTATAGTCGTTCTACGGCTTCCGCAGCATTTTGGATCGATCAACCCGGTTTGCTGGCGGGGCGTGACCTGGAGGCCGGCGGCACGTGGATGGGTATAACCAGGACGGGAAGAGTAAGCATGCTCACGAATTACAGGGATCCCGCCAATATTGATCCTAAGGCGCCGTCGAGAGGTGCGCTGGTTTCGGATTTCCTGACTGGGCGGGAGTCGCCGCGGGCATATCTGGAAAAAGTGGAATCCCAAGGGAGTCGCTATAACGGATTTAACCTGCTCGTGGGTGATCCGCAAGATCTGTACTACTATTCGAACTATGGAAAAGGTGTAGAAAAACTTTCCGCAGGGTTTTATGGGATAAGCAACAAGTTGCTGGATTCCCCATGGCCAAAGGTCATCCGTGGTAAGCAAAGGCTTGCGCCTGCCATGTCAAGGCCGACGCCGGATCCCGATGAAATCCTTGATCTGCTGTACGACGATCAGAAGGCGCCCGCCGATCAGCTTCCGGAAACCGGTCTTACGAAAGACCGTGAGCTTGCCCTTTCTTCGATGTTTATCAAGACGGAAAACTATGGTTCACGTTGCTCAACCGTTGTTCTGATCGACAAAAACGATGATGTAACCTTTGCAGAACGCGTTTACGACACAGATACGTTTGAGCACACGACGCGATCTTTTAAGTTCGGGATCGGCAGTTATGGTTAGCTGCAAGCAGCAAGCTACAAGCCCATGAGAGTGGTCGGTTTTAACGGTGCGACGCGCTAAAATCCATCCTGACGCACGCACAGGCTTGAAGCTTTCAGCTAGCAGCTCCTCTGTAACATTTCAAGTCTGGTTATGTCTGTATTACAAAATGGTCAGGAATTAATAAATTAGCCTCTCCGGTAGAAAATTTGTACAAATTCCGTGGATCCCCGAAAGGGCGACAACTTTTAAACATTTACCGTTACCCCTGTAATTACTTCGTTAATTGGTAAACTAATAGTAAATGAAAATTATCGAGACACACCATCTGTCCAAGGTCTACAAAATGGGAAACAACATTGTAAACGCCCTCCAGGACGTTTCAATTTCCATTGACAAGGGTGAGTATGTGGCCTTTATGGGTCCCTCAGG
>JANNPM010000038.1:0-1859 GCA_031400145.1 Chryseolinea sp.
TTGAAAACGCGCGTACTGTCAACGATTACCAATCCTGAACAGATTGATGATGTTTATCCAATGAGTGATATTCAGAAAGGGATGACCCTACTATACTCTCTCAACTATGGTACGGGTGTCTATCATGATCAGTTTGTGTTCAATATTCGAAAAATTGACAAAAGGATACTGGAAACTTCCCTAGCGAAATTGGTTAAAAAACATTTAGTTCTACGAACGCATTTCGATTTGACGAGCTTTAGCGAAGAGGTGCAGATTGTGAGAAAGCATGTTACTTTTTGCATCGATCAGGTCAATATTGAGCATCTAAACTCAAATGAACAGGAGAGCTTTATTAGCGATTTTATGGTCAGCGACCGCAAGAGACCTTTTGATATCGGATTTGCGCCGCTCTGGCGAGTTAATTTATTCACCATTGCAGCAGAGGCTGATGTGCTATTGTTTCAGTTCCATCACGCTATCTTGGATGGATGGAGCATTGCCTCTTTATACACTGAATTGTTCCAGCTTTGCGAAGAATTATCGAGCAATCCGAACTTTGTGCCTGCATTGCTGAAGTCATCCAATAAAGACGCTGTCATTGAGGAATTGTTCGAGAAAGCAAACCTACAACAAACCCGGTTTTGGCATCAGACACTTAACGGGTATCAGAATCTTAATATTTTCGCAACGACGCCGATTCACCAGCAATTTCTGAAATATTACGAGTTTGATCAAAAACAACGACTTCTGATGAAGTGCAAAGAAGACCAGATCGAGTTGAGGTCTGTAATCTTTGGCGCCTTGCTATATGTGATCAATATGGTTTTTAACGAAAATGATTTTGTGGTCGGGGTGGTAAGTAATAATCGTCCCTTGGTCGAGGATGGTGATAAGTTATTAGGATGTTTTCTTAACACCATTCCTGTCAGAAGCCAGGGAAGCCATTCCGAAAATATGCAATGGCGCGAATACTTTAAACAAATCGATCACCTATTGCAGCAATACAAAGGTAAAGAACGCCTCACACTGCTCGAGATCAGAAAAATGTTAGAAGGCGATAGTATGAACCAGGCGCCTTTTTTTAACATCCTATTCAACTATGTTGATTTCCACATAAGAAACGAAATTGAAAATAAGCTCGGCGAAACCTCGCAGCTGGGTTTACAAGTTAAGTCATTTGAATCTACCAATACCTTCTTTGATGTTGACGTGAATGTTTCCGGCAGAAGATTCATATTGAGCTACACTCTTCAACGTGAATTCAAGAACCAATTAGCGCTGCAGAAATTCCACGAATACATTGATATCATTCTTACAACATATGTGAACCGACCTGAGTCGATGGTTGCTCATACAGACTTTATACATCCTCAGCAGTTGGAAAAAATTCTCACCGTTTTTAATCAGAATGTCACTGCAACGGATAGCAATGTCACTTTTTTTTCGCAATTGAAGGAGACCGTTCAGCAAAACGCACTACAGGTGGCACTAATTGATGAGCACCGTATGTTGACATATCAACAAATGATTGAAGAGGTCGACTGCTGGGCATACTTTCTAACCGAGCGTTGTATGTTGTCTAAGGGTGACGTTGTGGGTGTTGAGATTAATAATTGTAGCTGGACCGTGACGGTAATGATGGCGATCATGAAAGCTGGCGCAACATACCTCCCAATCGATGTCGACTATGCCGAAACCCGTAAAGAATTGTTGATTAAAGATTGCGCGTGCAAACTCGTTGTCAACGAAACTCTCATTTCTGAGTTTTTGAAAGTTCGTCATGAATTTCTCTTGACATTTGATGCAACTGCTACTGACGATGATGTTGCATATATTATATATACATCCGGCTCAAGTGGAAAACCAAAGGGAGTACC